>JBQGOU010000320.1:0-3807 GCA_052086865.1 Cellulomonadaceae bacterium | reverse complement strand
GTGTTGTTCTCCGAGGCGTTGATCGCCTCGGACAGGTCGAAGCCGACCTTCTTGGCGTCGACGTCGAACGCTGCGACGAACTTGATGTCCGAGACGTGGTACGGACCGAGCTGGACGTGCATGAGGCCGGGAACCCTGCTGTCCGGCGCCGCGTCCGCGTAGTAGGTCACGCCCTGGACAAGCGACGACGCGCAGTTGCCGACGCCGACGATGGCGACGCGGATGGAGGTCATGCGTGCTCCTCTTGTTCGGTACCGGGGCGCTTGTCGCCGCCGGTGCTCTTCGGGGTGGGGGGTTGAAGGACCCCGGTCCCCCGGGGTCGTGGGGTGGGGCGGCGCTCACGGCGCCGCTCGGTGGTGATCAGCTCGTCGAGCCAGCGCACCTCGTTCTCGACCTGCTCGAGGCCGTGGCGCTGCAGCTCCAGCGTGTACTCGTCGAGGCGCTCGCGGGCGCGGGCGGTGCTGTCGTGGAACAGCTCCATCCGCTCGGCCAGGCGGGTGCGGCGCCCCTCGAGGATCCGCAGCCGGGTCTCCGTGTCGGTCTGGCCGAAGAAGGCGAAGCGGACGTCGAAGCTCTCGTCCTCCCACGCCGTCGGCCCCGAGCTCGCGAGGACCGCGTGCAGGTGCTCCTTGCCCTCCGCCGTGAGCTCGTACACGATCTTCGCCCGCTTGCCCGACAAGGCGTGCGGAGGTGCAGACGGGATGTCCGACGTGGCGATCAGGCCGCGCGCGACCATCGACTTCAGGCACGGGTACAGCGAGCCGTAGGACAGGGCGCGGAACGAACCGAGCACAAGGTTGAGGCGCTTGCGGAGCTCGTAGCCGTGCAGCGGGGAGTCGTTGAGCATCCCGAGGATGGCGGTCTCCAGGATCTCGGACCGGGCCGAGCGCATACGCACCTCCTCCTGCGGGTCGTGGCGGCTAGCCGGAACGGGTCGTCCGGTCTGCAGTAGCCGCTGTCGATGTATCGAGACGATACATCGACAACTCGATCAAGGCGACCATCGGTGGAACGCCACGCCGTGCGAACCCCCGCCGGGCGCGGACGAGGGCGGGTGTGAAGGAACGGCGGAGCCCTCGCGGGGAGCGGGGAGAGTGAGCGTGCAACCCCCCGCCCGCCCGCCTGCGGTGTGTGGGCAGGACGTAGGGTTCAACACGTCGTCCGAGAACGGTACGGCGCAGCACCGGACCGAGAGGCAGAACGTGGCACGCACGACGTCGAAAGGCGCGTCCCCGGCATCGGGCCCCCAGGGCCGCACCCGTCGGTTCCTCAACTACCCGCGCGCCGGGCTCGGCCCGGTGCGGCGGTGGGTTCCGTCCTGGCGCTTCGTCCTCGGTGGTTTCCTGTTCGCCCTCGCGCTCGTGGTCGGCATCGTCGTCACCGCCTACGCGACGATGAAGATCCCGGTGCCGGACGAGTTCTCGACGGCCCAGGCGACGACGTTCTACTACTCCGACGGAACCACCGAGATCGCCCGTCTCGCGGAGTACAACCGCGAGATCGTGGCGCCGGAGGACATCCCGCAGCACATGAAGGACGCGATCGTCGCTGCGGAGGACCGCACGTTCTACGACAACGCCGGGGTGTCCCCGACGGGAATCGTCCGTGCGCTGTGGACCAACCTCACCGGCGGACAGCGCCAGGGCGGTTCGACCATCACCCAGCAGTACGCCGAGCGCTACTACGCCGGGCAGACGACAACCGACTACGTGGGCAAGTTCAAGGAAGCGATCCTGGCGCTGAAGCTGAGCCAGGCCCAGGACAAGGACACGATCGTGTCCAACTACCTCAACACCATCTACTTCGGGCGCAACACCTACGGGATCCAGACGGCCGCACAGGCCTACTTCGGGGTGAACGCGTCGGAGCTGACCGTCTCGCAGTCGGCCCTCATCGCCGGAATCGTGCCGGCGCCCAGCCGGTGGGACCCCGCCATCGACCCGGATCAGGCCGAGGGCCGGTGGGCCTACGTCCTCGATGGCATGGTGGCGACGGGAACGCTCACCCAGGCCGAGCGCGACACGATGGAGTTTCCCGAGACGATCGAGGTGACGCAGGAGAACAGCCTGGGCGGTCCGGGCGGGTACCTCGTGCAGGCGGCCAAGGAAGAGCTGCTGAGCGACAGCCCGATCACGGAGGACCAGCTGGCCACGCGCGGCTACCGGATCGTCACCACCATCGACAAGCAGGCGCAGGACGCCTCGATCGCCGCCATCGCACAGCTGCCGGAGGACGCCCCGGAGAACCTGCGCACCGCCGTCGTCTCGGTCGAGCCGGGCACCGGCGCGATCCGGGCGATGTACGCGGGGGACGACTACGTCACGGTGCAGCGCAACCGGGTCACCCAGGACGTCGCGCAGGCGGGGTCCACGTTCAAGCCCTTCACGCTGGTTGCCGCCCTCGAGGACGGCATCAGCCTGCAGGACCGGTTCAACGGCAACTCGCCGCGCTCCTTCGAGGGGCTTGAGCAGCCCGTGCGGAACTTCGCGAACTACTCCTGGGGGAACATCTCGTTGCTGCGGGCGACCGAGGAGTCCGTGAACACGGTCTACATGGACGTCAACCTCGAGGTCACGCCGGAGGCGAGCCGGGACGTGTCGATCCGGGCCGGCATCCCCGAGGACTCCATCGACCTCGAGGCCTACCCCTCGAACGTCCTCGGCGTCGCCTCGGTGCACCCCCTCGACATGGCGGCGGCGTTCTCGACCTTCGCCGCGGAGGGCATGCGCGCCGACCCGTTCATCGTCGCCTCGGTCACCGAGCTGGACGGCACCCCGGTGTACGAGGGCGGCTCCGCGCCGGTCCGGGAGTTCTCCGCCGATGTCATGGCCGAGGCCACCTATGCGCTGACCCAGGTCGTCGAGAAGGGCAGCGGGGAGACCGCGCTGGAGCTCGGGCGCCCGGTGGCGGGCAAGACCGGCACCTCGAACGACAACAGGTCGGCGTGGTTCGTCGGGTACACCCCCCAGCTCGCGACGGCGGTCGCGATGTACCAGGTGGGCGAGGATGGTTCCCAGGAGCAGATCACGCCGTTCGGCGGATACTCGGAGATCACAGGCAGCACCGCCCCGTTGCGGTTGTGGACCGACTACATGGCCGGAGCGCTCGACGGCGTGCCGGTCGAGGAGTTCCCGGAACGCACGCTCGCGCCGGCGACCCCCACTCCCACTCCCACCCCGCAGCCCACCCAGGAGCCGACGGAGGAGCCGACGGAGGAGCCGACCGAGGAGCCGACGACCGAGCCGGACTCGGCACAGGTTCCCGGCGGGCTGGTCGGCTCCGACGAGGCCAGCGCGCGGTCGGGGCTGCAGGCAGCGGGGCTCAGTGCCGCCGTGCGGTACGAGAACAGCGACACGGTCCCCTCCGGCACGGTGATCGCCGTGCAGCCGGCGGAGGGCGCCCAGGTGCCACCGGGGTCCAACATCGTGGTCATCGTCTCCAACGGACCGGCGCCGACTCCGGAGCCCGAGCCTGAACCCACCGACACGACGGTGCCGGAACCCCCCACCGGGTGATGGTCCGCCTGGCGCTGTGCACCGGTGGCCCGATCTTCGCGATTTCGCGCCGATGCCGGTAGGGTGGGCCCTTGCTGTGCCCATGCCGGGCGGATCGCCATCGATCGATGCCGGTGGGCGCTGCGACGCACCAACCCTCCTGTCACGGAAGTCCCGTGACCGTCATGAGTCCATAGGAGGTGGGTATGAGCCTGCGTCAGTATGAATTGATGATCATCCTCGATCCCCAGGTGGAGGAGCGCACCGTCGCCCCGTCCCTGGACAAGTACCTCACGGTCGTCACGGCCGAGGG
>JBQGOU010000319.1:0-3819 GCA_052086865.1 Cellulomonadaceae bacterium | reverse complement strand
CGACAGCGACGGGACCGACGGTCGCTGACGGATCGCCCGCAATGTCGCCTCGGACCGGGTCATCTCCACCGTCGACCCGCAGGCGCGCCACGCGCACAAGTCCCGGGAGAATAAGCAGGACGGGTTCAAGGCCCACGTCGCCGTGCAACCCGACGCCGGCCTGGTCACCGCCGCGGCCCTCACGATGGCGGTCGGCGCCGAGAACAGCGACGCTGTCCGCGGGATTGAGCTCCTGACCGCCGACCCCACCATCACCGGCGACCCTGACGTGCAGGTCCTGGCCGACTCGGACTACGGCTCAGGGGAGCTGCTGGCCGCGGTCGCGGTCGCCGGACGAGTCGCTGTGATCAAACCGATGCCGATCCAGCGACCCGTGGTCGACGGACTCACCATCGACGACTTCACGATCGACCACACCGCCCACACCGTCACATGCCCTGTCGGGACCCCACCCGCCCGATCAGCGACCAGGGACGAGCCACGTTCGGTGCCATCTGCGCCACCTGCCCCCTACGGGCTCGGTGCACGACCTCGGCCCGGGCCGCAAGCTCGTCATCGGCCAGCACGATCAGATCCGCCGCGAGCACCGCGCTCGAGCCCGCGACCCACAGTTCCAGGCCGACTACCGCCGCCACCGGCCCATGGTCGAACGCTCCATCGCCTGGCTCACCAGAGGCGCACGCCGGGTCCCCTACCGAGGCGTGGACAAGAACAACACCTGGTGGACCCTGCGAGCAGCCTCGACCAACCTGCGGACCCTGCTGCGGCTGGGACTCACCCCCCTGCCGAGCGGCTGGGCCACGGCCTGAGGACCCGCGTCCGCACGGGCCCGCACCAGAACGCCCCCGCGAGCCCACCACAGCCGCCAGAAGCCACGCTCCCCGGCCCGCCCGCCTCACCGTCCCCGGCTGGCCGCCAAGGCGCCCGACCGCGCGCCCCAGCGACCAGCAGAGTCCGCGACAAGCACCTTGTTCAGCAGTCTCCTAGCTGTCCTGCGTCTGTCCCGGCGCTACTCAGCGGAAAGGGTCGAGGCAGCGTGCGCTCTCGCATTGAGGGGCGGATATTCATTCTCCCAGGTATGCACACTCCAACCGATCCTGGCAACGGGGCAGTACAAGGTCCCTACCGGTGCCCCGCTGGAGCCGGAAAAGGAAACATCGGCTGGGTTCGTGCGGGACAGCGATTACTACATCGGAGGCGTGAAGAGACCAGGATCGATATCGAGTCCAAGCGGAAGCTCTGCGAAATGGGCGCGACCGTGCTGCTGGAAGCGATCGAAGGTCAGGACGACTCCCTCGCGATGGGGATGTCGTTCGGGTCCCGGATCCAGGTCCTGGTCGATGAAGCGCACTGCACGTTCACCAGTGCGAAGGTCGAGGGCCTGATCCGTCGGGACGGGTTGCGTTACCCGTCCGCGGATCTGCGCAGGCTGGACCTTGTCGAGGAACGCTATCTGGACCCGGGCGTGATCACCAAGCTGGCAACCTGTTCATTCATCCCCCGTCACCAGAACGTCGTGTTCCAAGGGTTCACCGGGTCGGGAAGGTCACATCTAGGATGCGCGCTGGCGAAACAGGCCTGCCAGCACCGGATCCGAGCCCACTACATCCGGATGCCCGACCTCGCCGAAGCCTGGGCACTGGCGAAGGACAAACCCCAGGGGACCTCGAAGTTCCTCCGGAAGTACACGACGTTCTCCCTCCTCGTGATCGATGAATGGCTGCTCGGCCCACCCGATGAGGCGATGCGCTCCATGCTCCTGGAACTGCTTGAACGACGTTACGACGCCGGATCAAACGTGTTCTGCACCCGGTACGCGAAGAAGGAGTGGCACCACTGCCTGGGAGAAGGCGTCCACGCCGACGCGATCATGGACCGGATCGTCCACAACATGATCTGGGTCGACCGGAGGCACCAACATGCGCGAACACGTCGCAGTGACCGCGTGAGACCGCGCCGTCGGGGGCCAGCGGCCCCCGAACTCAACAACCAGCGGTCCCCACGACCTCGAATACTCATTCGATCAGCGCTTCGCTCACGCGGTCGAGGACACACCAGAGACCAAAGAGCTGCCATTCGACGCTACCTCGTCGACAAGATCCCGTCGGTGTCGCTGCACTGACCATCGCGTCCTGGCTCTTCGGCGGTACCACAGAGGTGAACCTCGACGACCTCGCCGAGGCAAAGCAAGCGGGAGAAGTGCCGAATTTAGAGTTTGACACCTCCCCCTTAGGTGGAAGCAAAGGAGCGTTGCGGGAACAGACGACCACGGGTTGAGGGGCTTGTTTCCCCGTGGAACCAGGAGCATGGCCGTTCCACCGGACCCGCCAACAACCCGACGATCCACTAATCGGAGTGTCGGCAGAGCCAATGACACGATCTGGAGAACGGCGAACGGATGAGGAAGTAGACGCTATGCGAACAGACCGCTTGTACGGCATCTTCGTGTCCGTGCTTGCGCGATGGTTCGGAGCGAATCGTAGCCCACTATGGATGAGAACGCGGTGAGCGCGCCGCCAACAGAGCGAGAGTTTAGCTGCAATCGACCGGGTCACGTGCGGGATCGCGAATCGACGGTTCACCGTCCGTATCATCATCAGTTGCGGTGTCAGGATGTCGCAACCTGCCACCCCTCAACTACCCTCGAGCAGAGCATTGAACAGTCTGATCGGAGTGCGGTCGAGGACGTAGGTGTCGGACACTGTAACGTGCGCCAGTCCGCGGTCGCGCAGTTCCATAACTGCCCGTCTGACTTGGGGATTCCAATGCGCTTCCTCATGTCGCCAGAGCGGGTGGCCGATGACAACCGCTGCCCCACGGTCATCCGGGGAGACGAGTGTTGGTAGACCGTTCACCATGTGCTGCTCGATGTGCAGGTTCGGACCGTAGCCCTCAGCGAAGCTCTGCATCAACGCCGCGGTGCGATCTGACCAGTGGGACAGGTCGAGGCTTCGGCCAAGCACAAGGTCCACAACATCGAGCCCGAGTCGCCAGTCCAGCGCCCAATGGTTGAAGCGGTTCTCGTAGTTGCGGAGGCACCCTGGGCAGGAGGATGTACAAGCCGATCCGTGCAGGTCTTGGCGTAGTCGTCTTCCGGTCACGTCTCGAATCGACGTCATAAGCCTCTCGAACGTCGACGACGCTCCGAGTTCAAGTGCGTAGCCCGCGCCATTGTCGAGAGCGTCGGCTAGAAACACCCGTGCCGAGACGGTGGTGCCGATGCGCGTCGGCTGTAGCCCGACCTCAAGCTCGGACTGCTCAATATCGAGGTACTCCTTGGCGGCGTTGCGGAGCAGCTCCGCGAAAGAGAGCAGCGCACCCCTACCTGCCGGACAAGCCCGGGACAGCGTCGCGACCGCGCCTTCGGGGAGAGCCAGAGCGTCGGGAGCGATCAGGAGCACATCGGTTCGTCGAACCTCGCCGATCGCGACCGAGTCGAGTTCTTGCCCGCCAGTCCGCATGAACCCAGGTAGCGGGCGCCGATACAAGTCACGATTCTGCGCGACAACGGAGCCGTCAGACTGTCGACTCAGATCGAAGAGCTTCCGGTTGTTGTCGTTAACCGCGACGACCTCAGCTTGCTCAAGTAGGCGGAGCGAGACCCCATGAAGCCTTGCTTCTTGTCCCAGTTCGGTGTTCGTAGAGAGTTCGGAGTAGCCCGCATACATCGGAGTGATGTGCGAGTCATCGTAGTCCGGCTGACTATAGATCGTCCGGTAGCCCTCGGGCTGGTAGAGCGAGAATGCTCTCATCTCCTCGCCGCACACGGAGCACTTGAGCGACTCATCCGTCGGACGAGTGTCGAGGCTGCCGCACTGC
>JBQGOU010000318.1:0-3822 GCA_052086865.1 Cellulomonadaceae bacterium | reverse complement strand
CCGCCGTGGACGCCAGCCTCGCGGCGGGCGCCCTGGGCGGGCGGATGGTCGGCGGCGGCTTCGGCGGTTCCGCGATCGCCCTCGTGCACGCCGACCAGGCCGAGCCTGTGGCGGACGCCGTGGCCGACGCGTTCGCCGCGCACGGGTTCCGCGCGCCCGCGTTCCTGCTTGCGGTGCCCTCCGCCCCCGCGGGGCGTGACTGAGGACGGGGCCGCCGGGGCGCGCCGCCGAAGGCCTGGCTAGGCTGGGCCCATGGCGGACTTCAGCGGAACCCGTGTCCTGGTCACCGGCGGCGGCGTCGGCATCGGCGCCGAGATCGCCCTGGCCTTTGCGCGCGCCGGCGCCGACGTCGCGCTGACCTATCGCAGCCACGACGGAGACGCCGTGGCCGGGCAGATCGTCGATCTCGGCCGTATCGGGGTGGCCTACGAGCTGGACGCGACGGACAGTGTGGCCGTGGACGCCGTCGTCGAGGAGGCCGCAACCGCACTGGGCGGGGCGATCGACGTGGTGGTCAACAACGCGGGCGGGCTGATCGGGCGCGTGCCGATCGCGGAGATGAGCGACGCGCACTGGCGCACGGTCATCGACGTGAACCTCACCTCGACGTTCTTCGTCACCCGCGCCGCGCTGCGTTTCCTGACCGACGGCGGCCGGATCGTGAACCTGGGCTCGGTGGCGGCGCAGACCGGCGGCTCGGCCGGCTCGGCCGCCTACGCCGCCGCGAAGTCTGCGCTCGAGGGGCTGAGCCGGGGCCTGGCCAAGGAGCTCGGTCCCCGGGGGGTGACGGTCAACACGGTGGCCCCCGGCTTCATCGCGGACACCCCGTTCCACGACACCTTCTCCTCCCGGGAGAAGCAGGCGGCGACGGTTGCCGGCACGCCGCTGGGCCGTGCGGGGACGACGGCGGACGTCGCTGCGGCCGTGCTCTACCTCGCCTCGCCGGGCGCATCCTTCCAGACCGGAACCGTCGTGGACGTCAACGGTGGGACCTGGTTCACGGGTTGAGGCTTACACTCCGCCGGGGAAGCCGAGCTGGTGCCAGGCCTCGTAGATCGCAATCGACGCCGAGCTGGTGAGGTTCAGCGAGCGACGCTGGGGCAGCATCGGAATGCGCAGCTGGGCGGTGACCGCCGGGTGTGCAAGGGCCTCCGGCGGGAGCCCGGTGGGCTCGGGTCCGAAGAGCAGCACATCGTCCTCGCGGTACTCGACGTCGGTGTACACATGCGTCGCCTGCGTCGTGAACGCGAAGACCCGGGCGCCGGCCCAGGCCTGCGCAGCGGCATCGAGACTGGCGTGAACCACGACGTGCGCCAGGTCGTGGTAGTCCAGGCCGGCGCGGCGCAGCTTGGGTTCGGACAGGTCGAAGCCGAGCGGCTCGATCAGGTGTAGCGCGGCCCCCGTCACAGCGGACAGGCGGATCGCGTTGCCGGTGTTCTGCGGGATGCGGGGCTCGAAGAAGGCGATGACGGGCACGGGCACCATCGTCCCACCTCGCCGGCGCCGAGCGCGCCGGCCCCCACGTCGCTCAGTGCGCGCGCCCCGCCTTCCAGTAGCCGCAGAAGGTCACCCTGGTCTTGGACAGCCCCGCGCCCACCCAGTGCCGGCGCACCCCGGTGGCGAGGGCGGACTCGCCGACTACCCAGCCGTAGTCCGGGGTGACCGAACTCGCCCGGACTGCGGCGAGCGCCGTGGCGCCGGGTGCGGTGCCGGGCGGGCGCACCACCCAGCTCAGCTCGATCCCGGGCGGGGCGGTGAGTTCCTGGCGGTCCTCGGTGTGGCCTACCTCGACGAGAGCCGTGCCCCGCGTATCCGCGTCCAAGGAGGCGAGGATGCCGGCGACGGCGGGCAAACCCGTCTCGTCGGCGACGATCGCCACCGTTCCCGAGGCCTCGGGTGGGGCGAACGTCACGCCTTCGTCGAGCACGCCCACCGAGTCGCCTTCTGCGCATCGCTGCGCCCACGTGGCCGCGGGCCCGGACGCGCCGTCCTCGGCAGAGCCGTGCAGCACGAAGTCGACGTCGAGCTCGGGGCCGTGGACGCCTGCGGGGCGGAACGCGCGCACGGTGTAGTTGCGCAGCACGGGCCGCTGCGTCTTCGAGATCGTGAGGTAGCGAAGATAGGACAGGGTGTCGAGCTTCGCGGGGAGGCGTGCCAGGGAACCGCCGTCGACGGGGATGAAGAGCCGGAACCACTGGTCGAAGCCCATGGGGGTGAAGCCCGCAATCTCGGGGCCGCCCAGCGTGACCCGAACGAATCCGGGAGAGATCCGTTCCGTGCGCAGGACCTGCAGTGTGAGGAGCGTGGCATCCTGCGGCTTGATGCGGGTGGCGGCGATGTTCTGGTTGCGTGCCATGTGTGGATACCCTTCGACGCGCTCCCGGGTGAGGTGAGGACAACCTAACCCATCGTGGGCTCCGGGTGGAGGGGTGACGGCTGAACAACGACCTGTCACAGTGGGGTATGGACAAGTCGTCGTTGACCGCCGTCGCCCGCAACCAGCTCGAGGCGGCGCGGTCCTCGACGAGCGGACGCGCCGCTCAGACTGTCTACGGCGGGCACCAGCGGGTGCTGCGGCAGGCGGTGATCGCCATGGTGGCGGGCGCCGGCCTGAGCGAGCACGAGAACCCCGGTGAGGCCACGATCCAGGTCCTGACCGGACGCGTCATTCTGGCCAGCGGCGACGTGTCCTGGGAGGGAAGGCCGGGCGCACTGCTCGCGGTGCCTCAGGCGAGACATCGGGTCGAGGCCCTCGAGGACTCCGTCATCCTGCTGACCGTTGCGAAACTCGGCGAGTGATCGCGCCGCGGCTCATTTGGCAGCGTCGTAGGAGTCGACGACGGCGGTGGTGACGCGGAACTCCACGCCCGCGTCCCCAGGAGGGCCGAACAGGAGACGGCCGGCTGCGACGGCGCCCTCCTCGAGCACCTGCACGACCTGGCCGGCGAGGTGCTCCGGGGTGTGCACCATCACCTCGTCGTGCAGGAAGAACACCAGGTGTGGCCCTGCGGTCAACGGGCCGCCGCCGCCCAGGGTGTGCAGGCGCCCGCGAACCGTGGCCATCCAGCACAGCGCCCACTCGGCGGCGGTGCCCTGCACCACGAAGTTTCGGGTGAACCGTCCCCAGCTCCGGGCCCGGGATCGGGCGCTGCGCTGGTCATCGGCCGTCCCGTCGGCGCCGAAGGCCGCCCCCTGCGCCTCCTGCCACCCCTCGTCCGGCGCGGGGGAGGTGCGGCCCAACCAGGTGTGCACGGTCCCGCCCTGCTCCCCGGTGCGGGCCGCCTCCTCGACGAAGGCGATCGCCGTGCCGTAGGCCCGGGCCATCCGGGGCAGCATGCGTCCGCTCTCCCCGGTGGTGCCCCCGTACATGGCGCCGAGCATCCCGTACTTGGCCTGCTGGCGGGTCTCGACCGCACCCGTGGCGACCATCCCGGCGTACATGTCCCCGCTGCGTCCCGCTCGGGCCATCGCCACGTCGCCGGACATGGCCGCGAGGATGCGTGGCTCGAGCTGCGCGGCGTCGGCGACGACGAGCTTCCACCCCGGATCTGCCCGGACCGCGGCCCGGATCTGGTGCGGCAGCTGCAGCGCACCGCCGCCGTCGGAGGCCCACCGTCCGGTCACCACGCCCCCGGGCACGTACACGGGCCGGAACCTGCCCTCGTGTACCCAGGTGTCCAGCCAGTGCCAGCCGTTCGCCGTCATGAGCCGGGCAAGCTTCTTGTATTCGAGCAGCGACGCGATCGCGGGATGGTCGATCTGCTCGAGCTCCCAGGAGCGGGTTGAGCGCACCGGCAGGCCGGCGTTGCGCAGACCGCGCAG
>JBQGOU010000317.1:0-3824 GCA_052086865.1 Cellulomonadaceae bacterium | reverse complement strand
CGACCTGTGGGTGCTCTCCGACGAGTGCTACGCCGGGTTCACCTACGACACCCCGCACGTCAGCGCCACCGCGCTCGACGCGGACGACCGGGTGCTCACCCTCGACACCTTCTCCAAGACGTATGCGATGACGGGATTCCGCGTCGGCTCGCTGCTGGTGCCGCGCGCGTTCGACGCGTTCCTGCCGCGTGTGCAGGAGGCGCTCGTGTCCTGCGTGAACACCCCGGCGCAGTACGGCGCGCTCGCGGCGCTCACCGGACCTCAGGACGACGTCGGCCGGGCGGCGGACATCTACCGGCTCCACCGGGACACGGCGACGCGCCTGCTCGAGGCCCGGGGCTTCACCGTGCTGCCCGCCCGCGGCGGCATCTACCTGTGGGTCGACCTCTCGCACGCCTCGGCCGGGGACGTGCACGACCTTGCGCGTCGCCTGGTGACCGAGCGTGGTGTCGCCGTCGCCCCCGGCTCGGCGTTCGGGGCGCAGGGGGAGGGCTGGGTGCGCGTGTCGCTGACCGCGAGCGAGGCCGACCTCGTCGAGGGGTTGAGCCGGCTCCCGGCTCCGCGCGGATAGATCGGGGGCCGGCCCCGGTCGGCACAAGCGCGGATTCCGCGCTCTGGACGGCCAGGAGTGGTCCCTGGTGCGGATTCCGCGTTCTGGACGGCCAGGAGTGGTCCCTGGTGCGGATTCCGCGCGAGGGACGGGGGTCAGCCGAGTTCCACCGCCTCGCGGACATCGTCGTCGGGCAGCACGTCAACCGTCGCGGTGACCGTCATGGAGGTCAGCTCCGCCGCGCCGCCGTACACGCTGAGGAACGCCGTGTCCGCCGCGTCCCGGCCGGTGGAGATGCGCAGCAGGCTCGGCCGCGGCGCGAGGGTCGTGGCATCGACGACGAGCCAGCGCCCGCCCACATAGGCCTCGGCCACCGCGTGGAAGTCCATCGGGTCCAGGCCCGGGGCGTACACCGCGACCAGGCGCGCGGGCACATCGAGGGCTCGCAGCAGCGCCACCACCAGGTGCGCGAAGTCGCGGCACACGCCCTGGCGGGCCAGCAGCGTGCGCACGGCGCCGTCGGTGGGCCGGCTCGACCCCGGCACGTAGGCCAGCCGGGTCCCGACCCACGAGCTGACGGCCTCGAGCAGGGTGTCCCCGTCGAGCCCGGCGAACTCGGCGCGCGCCGTCGCGGACAGCGAGTCCGACTCCGCGTAGCGGCTGGGGCGCAGATAGCGCAGCGGATCGGCGTCCGGCGTCGGCTCCGGTCGGCTTCGACCCGAGACCGAGGCGGTGTACCGCGCCTCCAGGTGCCCGACGGGCGCGTCGATGACATGCAGCCGGGTGCCGTGCAGGTCGTCGATCTCCCGCACGTCGAGCACGTTGCCGTCACAGGTGACGTGCAGCTCCTCCGTGGGGGCCTGGGGGCGGGCGACCGCAACCTGCAGGACGAGCGTGGCAGGCGCGGTGACGTTGATCTCGATCTGGGCGCTCACATGACGATGCACCCGGCCATCGTCCCACCCCGAGCCCCGACGCGCCCTGCGCCAGATGCCGGGTGGGGGAGAATGGGGCCATGACCTCTCGTCCCGAAGCACTCGATCCCACCAACCCGTTCGCCGCGCCCTCCGAGCTGCCCTACGGCCTGCCCGACTTCGCGCAGATCCGTCCCGAGCACTTCCTGCCCGCCATCCGCGCCGGCATCGCGGCGGAGCGGGCCGAGGTCGAGGCCGTGGCCGCGAACCCTGAGCCGGCGACGATCGAGAACACCGTCGAGGCCCTCGAGCGCTCGGGTGAGCTGCTCGGGCGGACACTGACCGTGCTGTACAACCAGCTCAGCTCGGACACGAGCCCGGAGCTGGAGCAGATCGAGGAGCAGATCACCGACGAGCTCTCCGCGCATCACGACTTCGTGGCGATGGAGCCCCGGCTCTACGCGCGCAACACCGCCCTGCTCGAGCAGGTGCGCGAGGGCCGGCTCGAGGTGGACGGCGCGACGCGGCACCTGCTCGAGGAGACTGATCGGGACTTCCGCCGCGCCGGTGTCGGGCTCGACGCGCAGGCCCAGGACGAGCTGCGTGCCCTGAACTCGCGGATCCTCGGCCTCGAGGCCAAGTTCGGCCGCGTGCTGCTCGCCGCCACCAACGACGCCGCGGTGCACGTCGAGGACGCCGCGGAGCTGGCCGGGCTGCCTGCGGACGCGCTCGCGTCCGCGGCGCAGGCGGCCGGCGACCGTGGGCTGACCGGCTATCTGCTCGAGCTGCAGCTGCCCACGCAGCAGGGCGTGCTCGCCTCGCTCGACTCCGCCGCGCTGCGCGCCCGCGTGCACGCCGCGTCCGTGGAGCGCGGGGCGCATCCGGGTGAGCACGACACCCGCGCGACGCTGCTCGAGCTCGCGTCCCTGCGCGCGCGCAAGGCTGAGCTGCTCGGCTACGAGCACTTCGCCGCCTACGTGGCCGAGGACTCCACCGCGCGCACGACGGCGGCTGTGACGGACATGCTGAGCACGCTGGCCCCGAAGGCCGCGGCCAACGCCCGCCGCGAGGGGCAGGACCTGCAGGAGCTCGCGCAGGCCCAGGGCTCGGATGCACCCATCACGGCGGCCGACTGGTCCTATTACACCGAGCGACTGCGCAACGAGCGCTTCGCGCTCGACGATGCAGCGCTGCGCCCCTACCTCGAGCTCGACCGCGTCCTGACGCACGGGGTGTTCGCCGCGGCCACCGCGCTGTACGGGCTGACCTTCACCCCGCGCCCCGACCTGCGCGGCTACCACCCCGACGTGCGCGTGTGGGAGGTCTTCGACGCCGACGGCACGGCGCTCGGCCTGTTCCTGGGCGACTACTTCACGCGCGAGTCCAAGCGGGGCGGGGCGTGGATGAACAACCTCGTCGACCAGTCGCACCTGCTCGGCGACCGCGCGGTGGTGGTGAACAACCTGAACATCGCCAAGCCGGCTCCCGGCGAGCCCGCGCTGATGGCCTGGGACGAGGTCATCACGGCGTTCCACGAGTTCGGTCACGCACTGCACGGCCTGCTGTCCGACGTGCGTTACCCCTCCCAGTCCGGCACCGAGGTGCCGCGCGACTTCGTCGAGTACCCCTCCCAGGTCAACGAGATGTGGGCGTGGGACCCGGCGCTGCTCGCGGACTACGCCGTGCACCACCGCACCGGGAAGCCGATTCCGGCCCGCTGGATCGAGACGCTCGTGGCCTCCCGCCAGTTCAACGAGGGCTTCGCGACCACGGAGTACCTGGCGGCCGCGCTGCTGGACCAGGCCTGGTACCTGCTCGCCCCGCAGGACGTGCCGAGTGACCCGGCCGACGTCGAGTCCTTCGAGGCGCGCGCCCTGGCCGCAGCCGGCGTCGACCTGCCGCTGGTTCCGCCGCGCTACCGCAGCACCTACTTCAACCACATCTTCGGTGGCGGCTACGCGGCCGGGTACTACTCCTACATCTGGTCCGAGGTGCTCGACGCGGACACCGCTGCATGGTTCACGGAGAACGGCGGCCTGCGCCGCGAGAACGGTGACGCGTTCCGTTACGGCGTCCTCGCCGTCGGCGGATCGACGGACCCGGTGGCGGCGTTCACCGCCATGCGCGGGCGCGCCCCGCGCATCGAGGCGCTGCTCGAGCGCCGCGGTCTCGACGCGTGAGACCAGGTCCGTGGGAGTTCGCCGGGGCAGCGGACTGCGCGGGTACGGTGGCGCCATGAGCCTGAGCGAGCGGACCACGGACCTGCCGACCGCCGAGGACGAGGTCGCCCAGATCGCCCAGGATCTGCTGCGCATCGACTCGAGCAACTACGGCGACGGCTCCGGGCCGGGGGAGCGCGC
>JBQGOU010000316.1:0-3832 GCA_052086865.1 Cellulomonadaceae bacterium | reverse complement strand
CAGCGCCACCGCGGAGGTGGACGTGTGCCGGCCACGCCCGGTGACGGTGTTCACCGAGCCCGTGGCCCGATCGGCGTCGGGGACAAGCGCGTTGACCAGCGTCGACTTGCCGACGCCGGAGTGTCCGACCAGCACCGAGACCTGCCCGGCGAGCAGGGCGCGCACGTCCTCGAGATGCTCGATGCCGCCGTCGGGCCGCAGCGCGGTGGTGACCACCTCGACCCCGAGCGGGGTGTACAGGGCGGTCAGCGGGGCGGGATCGGCCAGATCCGCCTTGGTCAGGCAGAGCACCGCGCGCATGGGCGCCTCGTAGGCGGCAACCACGCACCGGTCGATCATGCCTGTGCGCGGCTCGGGGTCCGCCAGCGCGGTGACCACGACCATCTGGTCGGCGTTGGCCACGACGATCCGCTCGTAGGGATCGGTGTCGTCCGCCGTGCGGCGCAGCACGCTGGACCGCTCCTGGATGCGCACGATCCGGGCGAGCGAGCCGTCCACGCCGCTGGTGTCCCCGACGACGTCGACGCGATCCCCGCACACCACCCGCTCGCGGCCCAGCTCGCGCGCCTTCATCGCCAGGACGACGCGCTCATCCCGGGTGCCCGCGTCCAGCAGCAGCGTGTACCGTCCGCGGTCCACGCCGGTCACGAAGCCCTCGCGCGCGTCGGCGTGCTCCGGGCGCTGCTTGGAGCGCGGCCGGCTGCCCCGCTTGCTCGGACGCGAGCGGATCTCGGACTCGTCGGGGATGCGAGCTCTCACACGCCCCCCGTGACCATGGCGCGCCACATCTGGGTGAAGCCGGGCAGGGTTTTGGCGGTGGTGCCCACGTCGCGCACCTCGACGCCGGGCACGCGCAGCCCGAGGATGGCGCCGGCGGTCGCCATGCGATGGTCGGCATAGGTCTCCACGACCCCGCCGTGCAGGGGGCGCGGGGTGATCTCCAGGCCGTCCTCGGTTTCGCGGCAGTCCCCGCCCAGGCGGTTGATCTCGGTGGCCAGCGCGGCGAGGCGGTCCGTCTCGTGCCCGCGCAGGTGGGCCACACCGTGCAGGCGGCTGGGGGAGTCGGCGAGTGCGGCGAGCGCGGCGATCGTGGGCGTCAGCTCACCTGCGGCGCTCAGATCCGTGTCGATGCCGTGCACGACGCCGGTTCCGGTCACCGTGAGCACGTCCCCCTCCACCTGCACGTGGCCGCCCATCGCGGGCAGGAGCTCGGTGAGCAGGGTCCCGGGCTGCGTGGTCCGGGCGGGCCAGCCCGGAACGGACACGCTGCCGCCGGCCACGAGCGCAGCCGCGAGGAAGGGACCGGCGTTGGACAGGTCCGGCTCCACGCGCACGTCACGGGCGGCGATGGGGCCCGGGGCCACACGCCACACGGTCGGTTCGGGCTGGTCGACCCGGACGCCGGCGGCGCGCAGCACCTCGACCGTCATGTCGATGTGGGGCAGGCTCGGCAGGGTGTCGCCGACGTGGCGCAGGGTGAGCCCCTCGGTGAACCGGGCCGCGGCCAGCAGCAGGCCGGAGACGAACTGGCTCGACCCGCTCGCATCCACCTCGACCGTGCCGCCGCGCACAGCGCCGGTCCCGGTGACGGTGAAGGGCAGGGCGTGGGCGGGTTCGCCGTCGGCGTCGGTCACCGCCACGCCCAGGGCGCGCAGCGCGTGCAGCACCGGGCCCATGGGGCGCTCGCGGGCGTGCGGGTCACCGTCGAAGTGCACCGCGCCCACGGCGAGCGCCGCAACCGGTGGCAGGAAGCGCATAACGGTGCCGGCCAGGCCGCAGTCGATCTGCGCGGGGCCCGTCAGCGGACCCGGGCGTACGCGCCACGTCTCGTCGTCCAGGACGACCGCCACGCCCAGGGCGCCCAGCGCTGCCGCCATCAGGTCCGTGTCGCGACTGCGCAGTCCGCCGCGCAGCGTGCCGGGGCCCGCGGCGAGCGCTGCCAGCACCAGGTAGCGGTTGGTCAGCGACTTGGACCCGGGGACCTCCACACGGGCGTCGAGCCGGTCGGGGCCGCAGGCGACTACGGGGGCGGGCCAGGGGTCCGGGTCGGGCAGCAGTGCGTCGGTGGGCTGTGCGCTCATGGGGCTCAGGCTAGGGCATCGAGGCCGCCGCTCACTCCTTCGCGGCCGCCTTGACCTCCTTGATGTGGGCGCGCTCGGCGCGGGCGTTGCCGACGCGCCAGCCCAGGCCGGGGCGGCCTTCCAGGTCGATTCCCGCGAGCAGGGTCGCTCCCACGGCGCCCAGGCCTCGCACGAAGCGTTCGAGGCGGGCGCTGCGGGTCGCCTTGGGGCCGGAGAACGGCTCGGAGGCGAGGGCGAGCGGTGCGGAGAGCGTGGCGAGCAGCAGGGCCGCAGCGCGCGGGGCACGACCAGCGGCCAGGCACAGCCCGCCCGCGGTCATGAGTGCGCCGTGCGCCCGCACAACCGTGACGAGCTCGGCATCGCTCACTCGGCGCACGTGCAGCGCCACGGTGACCCTGTCCACGGCGACGCGGGCGGAGGCGACATGGTCCGAGGGGCGGCGCACCGCGTCCACGCCGTCGTACAGGAACGGGGTGGCCAGCAGGGGGCGGGCGATACGGCGCAATAGCATGTCGAGACTCCTTGGGCTCCGTCGCGGATACTGCGTTCACCGTATCGCCAAACGAGGGGGTGCGGGCGGTCGAGGGGGGTCGATGGCGGCGGGGGCGGAGGCAGCGGGAATGCCCGGGCCGGATGGGCTGTTCGAACTGAGGTGACCTGCACCGTGCTCGACGCCGATCCGCGCACCGACCGTGCCCGGGATCGTCAGCCCGTGCTCGGGGGACTAGGCTCGGTTCTGATGAGCGACGAGACGACGAGGGTGGAGCCGACCGAGACCGACGAGGCCCGTCGAGACCGGTTCGAGCGGGACGCGCTGATGTATCTCGACCCGTTGTATGCGGCCGCGCTGCGCATGACGCGCAACCCCTCGGACGCCGAGGACCTGGTGCAGGAGACCTTCACCAAGGCCTTCGCGGCCTTCCACCAGTACCGCCCGGACACGAATCTCAAGGCGTGGCTGTACCGGATCCTGACGAACACCTTCATCAACACCTACCGCAAGAAGCAGCGTGAGCCGCAGCAGTCGGCCGCCGAGGACGTCGAGGACTGGCAGATCGCCCGTGCGGCGTCCCACACCTCGACCGGCCTGCGCTCGGCGGAGATCGAGGCGCTCGACGCCCTGCCGGACTCGGACGTCAAGGAGGCGCTCGCGGCCCTGCCGGAGGATCGCCGCCTGGCCGTGTACCTGGCCGACGTCGAGGGGTTCCCCTACAAGGACATCGCCGAGATCATGGGCACGCCCATCGGCACCGTGATGTCGCGCCTGCACCGCGGCCGAGCCCAGCTGCGCACCCTGCTGGGGGAGTATGCGGCGAGCCGGGGGCTGCTTCCCGCCGGTGAGGGGGAGAAACGATGAGCGCTCGAGAGCCTGAATCCGGCGGCTCGCGTCCCGACGAGACGGCGCCGGCCTCGGAGTGCGAGGAGGTGCTGGGACACATCGAGGACTTCCTCACCTCTGGACGCACCGCCGCGGATGCCGACGCGTTGATCGCCAGCGTCGGGGACAAGGCCCCCTGCGCCGAGGAACTGGGCATCGACGAGCTGATCCGCGTGTTGGTCAAGCGCTCCTGCTGCGAGACCGCCCCGGAGACGTTGCGGCTACGCATCCACACCCAGGTGCGCATCTGGCGCTCGGAAGGCTGAGCGGGGCCCGCTGCGCTGCTGAGCCCGCCGAACTCGGAGGCCCCGCGCTGCGGGCCTGCCCAACTCGTAGGTCCGGTTCGAACTCGTAGGGTCCACCCGACGTGTTC
>JBQGOU010000315.1:0-3861 GCA_052086865.1 Cellulomonadaceae bacterium | reverse complement strand
GGGGACGCGCGGTCCCTCGACCCGGTGCGCGACCGCGTCGAGCTCGTCGAGGGCACGTTCCAGGCCGTGGCGCACCGTCGACGCATGCACGGCGGTCGTCGCCGCGGCGGGGACGACGTCGACGCCGGCCATGACGGTTCCGGCCACGCTGGCACCGGGTTGCGCGGCCGGCAGGGTGATCCGCGTCGTCGACCAGCGCCGCCACACGTACCAGCCCACCAGGACGACCACGACGGTGAGCACCGCCAGCAGCACCGGCAGCAGATTGCGTGCGGGCTCACCACCGTCCATCTCGGGCAGCAGGGGCAGCACATACGCATCCGTCGGCGTCGGCGTGGGATCGGCGACAGACCGAGAGTCTCCATCGAGGTCGGGCAGCCACCGCGGTCCGGTCGAGCTCAGCGAACCTGCCAGACCTGCCGCCGCCGCGACGAGGAGCACCATGATCCCCGCGCCGACGGCGGCCGCCACAGGTCCTGCTCCTCCGCGTCCCGCGAAGCGGCGACGCGCGGTCCCTGGCGCAGTCGCCGGGACGGGCGTGGGTGGCTGGGTCATCAGCACCAGTCTAGAGAGGATCACCCCCGCCGCACACGACGAAGGCCCCTCGGAGTAAGCGTCCGAGGGGCCTTGCCGTGATCGCCGGGCCGGGCTCTGCGGCGAACCGCAGTGCCGTGGCCGATCGCGTGAGCGCCGACCACGCAACTCACCGGCGTGCCGGTGCGCTGCCCGCCGACCCCCGGCGTACCGGGAGCCAACGACCCCGCCGTGACGGGCGTACCTGCCTCCGCCTGGGGCAGCCGACGAGTCGGCGCCCACTCGGCCTCCGGTCTCCCGGCGCCGTACGACTCCCGAAGGACTCGCAGCCAGTGGCTGGTGCAATCGAGACGTCCACTCCGTACAGGCTCCGCAGCGTCACCTGCGCCGTTCCGGGTTGCCCCGGGCCGGTCGGCCCACCGTTCTGTGGTCGTCTCAGGCCTTGACCCGTTCTCCTACGGGTTTCCCCGTTCGGTGGAGCCGGTTGCCTCTGCCTAGGAACAGTTCTAGTACCGCCAGCACTATCTCGACAAGGGGTCAAGCGGAGGTCATTTCTGTCCACACGGCGTGCACAGCTCGGTCCACAGGCCGACCTCGCCGTTTGCCGGTTGTTCACAGAGCTGTGGACAGAATTTGTGGATGACCTCGGCGTGTCGACACCTGGCGCGGCAGCCTGTCCCGGTAGACAGGGATACAGGCCCCTCGGAGTAAGCGTCCGAGGGGCCTTGTGCGTGCCCTGGAACGCCGGGGTCCAACTCGGATCACTCGGTGTTGGCGTGCCGAGCGGCCGCGGCGCCCGATCTCCCAGGGGTCCTGGGCGACAACGCTCACACCGGGATCGAGCAGGTCGCCGAGCGGCACGTCGTCGAAGCCGACCAGGGCCGTCGTGCGGTGCAGGCCCCGCTCCCGCAGCGCACGCAGCGCGCCGATCGTGATCAGGTTCTGCGCCGCGAACACCGCCGCGGGCGGCACCGTGGAGTCGAGGATCTCGCCGAGCGCCGCGCCGGCGCTCGCCTCGTCGCGCAACCCCTCGACGATGACCTGGTCCTCGTGGCGCAGGCCCGCCGCGGCGATCTCCTCGGCGAATCCCGCGAGGCGCTCCCCCGCCGTCTGGATCGTCTGACGGTCGCCCAGATAGGCCACGCGCCGGTGGCCGCGGGCGAGCAGGTGCGCCGTGGCCGCACGGGCCCCGGCGCGGTGATCGCTCGTGACGGCGTCGGCGACGAGGTCCACGGGATCGCGGTCGAGGAAGACGACCGGGGTGCCGCGGAGCAGCCACGGCTCGAGATAGGCCTGGCTCGCCGACGCAGGGGTCAGGACGAGACCGTCCACACGGCGACGGAGGAACTCGGACACCACGCGCTCCTCACGCGCCGGGTCATCGTCGAGGCTGCCCACGAGCACGGCGGACCCACGGGCGAGCGCAATGTCTTCGACCGCGCGGTGCACGGCGCCGGCGAAGGGGTTGTGCGCACTGCCGACCACGAGGCCGAGCGTCCGGGTGCGTCCGTCGCCGCGACGAAGGTTCCCGGCCCCGAGATCGGGTTCGAAGTCGAGGCTCCGGGCTGCCGCCATGACGCGTTCCACCATCTCCGGCGACACGTTCGGCTCGTGGTTGACCACCCGCGAGACGGTTTTGATTCCCACGCCAGCAAGGGCGGCGACGTCACGCATCGTGGGCCGCGCCAGCCGGCGGGCAGCATCGTTGTGGGGCGGCGTTGCCACGGCGGTTCTCCGGGTTGTGAAGGGTAGTGATGCCCCATGATTCCACGGTGCACGCTTGCTCAGGGTGCCACGACACCGGTGTCGCGCATGCGCTCGAGCTCGGCGTTCAGCACCCCACCGGCGAGCACGACGATGGAGGTCAGCCACAGCCACAGCACCCCGACGAGGACGACGCCGAGTGTTTGCGAGGCGGCCGCGGTGACGGCCGAGTGCGAGGAGTCGAGCGCCCCGGGCGCGAAGGAGGCGTACCGCAGGTAGGCGCCGAAGCCGAGGGCGACGGCAACCATGCCGAGGGTTCCCAGCACAGCCCCCGGAAGACACCGGGTCCACACCGTGTCCACATTCGGCGCATACCGGTACAGCAGCGTCAGATAGCCCGCGCACACGGCAGCCACAGCAGGCCAACGCAGCACGGTCCAGGCCAGGTCAAAGGCCTCGCCGAGTCCGAAGCGCTCGGCGATCTGCTGCCCGTCCCCCAGCAGCGGTCCGACGACGATCGTGGTCAGGAGTGCCACGACCGTGACGACCGCACCGAGCGCAAGGGCGAGCCCGAGCACCCGCTGGGAGATGAACCCGCGACGCTGCGGCACCATGTACGCGTCGTCGAGCGCGCGGATGGCCGCACGAAAGACCCGGCTGGCCAGCCAGAGTGTCACGAGCAGGCCGCCGACGGCCAGGCCGGTGCGCTCCTCGCGCAGCAGACCCTCGATCACCGGGGTGAGCACGTCTCCCGTGGTCTGCGTGCTGAACACGTCGGAGACGGCGTCCACGAGCGCGGCCTCGATCATGTCGACCTGCTCGGACCCCAGGATGCGCTCGAGCGAGCCCAGGCTTGCGCCGACGGCGGTGGTCAACGGGACCAGGGAGATGAGCCCGTAGTAGCTCATCTCCGCAGCCAGACCAGTGACCCGCACCGTGATCGCCCGGTCCCAGCCGCGTACGGCCAGGGCGTGGATGTTGACCCCACCCACCCGCACCGGGTGGTGGTCGGCCCAGCCGGCCCAGCGCTGGAGGAGGGTGGGCCGCTCCGTCCTCGAGCGCCGCGCCCGGAGCGGCGCCAGCAGGCGGGCGTTGACCAGTGCGCCGAGGGCTAGCGCGGCGCAGGCCCCTGCGGTGGCGACCACGGCGGTCGCCACCGGGCGCCAACCGGACTGCGGCAGCAGTCCCGCACACGCGAGCACGGTCACCCCGGCGCCGAACAGGACCAGGGTGGTGGATGCGCCCGTGCTGAGGGTGCGGCGGACGACGTCGGGCCAGCGCCTGACCGCGACCGCGACGACGAGCCACACGAGCACGAACGTGACGATCACGCGTCCTCCTGGCATCCTGGGCGGTCAGCGCGCCCAGGATGCCACAGGTGTGAACCCGTGCGGGCGACCGCGCCCGTCAGCCCGCGGCTCGCCGGCGCACCAGGATGCCGGCTCCGAGCAGCGCCACCGTGAGCAGCGCAAGCGCACCCGCGGTTGCGCCCGTCGCGGGCAGATGCTCACCGGCACCGCCGGTGGGGCCGCTCGGGACCGCCGGGCTCGCCGGGTCCACCGGGCTCGCCGGGTCCACCGGGTCCACCGGGTCCACCGGATCGACAGGATCCACCGGGTCCAC
>JBQGOU010000314.1:0-3870 GCA_052086865.1 Cellulomonadaceae bacterium | reverse complement strand
CAGATGACTTCCGAGCACCCCACCGACTGGTCCGACGCCGGCTTCGCGACCCGGGCGATCCACGCGGGGCAGGACCCCGACCCGGCGACGGGCGCCGTCGTCCCGCCCATCTACCAGGTCTCCACCTACAAGCAGGACGGGGTGGGCGGGCTGCGCGGCGGGTACGAGTACTCGCGGTCGGGCAACCCGACGCGCACTGCCCTGGAGACTGCCCTGGCCGCCGTCGAGCAGGGGGAGCGTGCCTTCGCCTTCGCGTCAGGGCTGGCGGCCGAGGACGTGCTGCTGCGCTCGGTGCTGCGCCCCGGGGGCCACCTTGTGGTGCCCGACGACGCCTACGGCGGCACCTACCGCCTCGTGGCGCGCGTGCTCGCCCCCTGGGGGGTGGAGCACACTGCGGTGAACACCTCCGACACGGCTGCCGTTGCCGCAGCGATCCGCCCCGGGCAGACTGCCGCGGTGTGGGTCGAGACGCCGTCCAACCCGCTGCTGGGGGTGTCCGACGTGGCTGCTCTTGCCGAGGTGGCCCACGCGGCGGGCGCCCTGCTCGTGGTCGACAACACCTTTGCCACCCCCGCCCTGCAGCGTCCGCTCACCCTCGGCGCGGACGCCGTCGTGCACTCGACGACCAAGTACGTGGGTGGCCACTCCGACGTCGTCGGCGGCGCTGTCGTCACCGCAGCCGGTGCGCTGGTGCCGCAGACCGCCCCTGACGCCGCGGGGCAGCCCCTGGCCGAGGCGGTGGCCTTCCACCAGAACGCTGCGGGCGCGGTGGCCGGGCCCTTCGACGCCTGGCTGACGCTGCGCGGGCTCAAGACGCTCGGCGTGCGGATGGACCGGCACAGCGCGAACGCCGCCCTCGTCGCGCAGTTCCTGGCCGGGCACCCGGCCGTCACGCAGGTGCTCTACCCGGGGCTGCCCGACCACCCGCACCACGACATCGCGGCCCGTCAGATGAGCGCCTTCGGCGGCATGGTCTCCTTCCGCACCGGCTCGCTCGAGTCCGCGCTCGCGGTGGTGGACCGCACCACGGTCTTCACCCTGGCCGAGTCGCTGGGCGGGGTCGAGTCCCTGATCGAGCACCCGGGGAAGATGACGCACGCCTCGGTGGCCGGGTCCGAGCTCGAGGTGCCGGACGACCTGGTGCGCGTCTCCGTGGGCATCGAGGACATCGAGGACCTGCTCGCGGACCTGGACCAGGCGCTGGCCTGAGTCCGGACCCGGGTGCCGGCCGGCCCGTGGCACGCAGGGGGCGGCTAGGAACGCTGGGCGCGCGCGGCCTTCGCCTGCTCGGCCTTGAGCCGCTCCTCCTCGGCGCGGACCTCGGCGGCGATGGCCCGCTCGCGCGCGAGCCACTCGGGCGCGTCCTCGCGGATCTGGGCGATCTGCTCGGTGGTCAGCGGCTCGGTGAGCCCGTTGCGGGCCAGCCCGGAGATGGACACGCCCAGGCGCGCCGCGACCACGGGACGCGGGTGCGGGCCGTTCCGGCGCAGGTCGGTCAGCCACTGCGGCGGGTCCTGCTGCACCCGGTCCAGCTCGTCGCGGGTGACCGCGCGGTCCTGGAACTCCTGGGGTGCCGCCGGCAGGTAGATGCCGAGCTTCTTGGCAGCCGTTGCCGCCTTCATCGACTGCGCCTTCTTCGTCATCCGCCCAGCCTATCGACTGCGCGCGGGTAGCCTGAGCGCATGCCCACCGATCCCGAGCGCGAGCCGGACGCGGCATCCTGCGCGGACTGTGGCCCGGAGACCTTTCGCCTCGGCTTCGCCCCCGGCGTGAGCCCGGGCAAGTGGGTGCGCGGCTGGCAGGCGCGCATGCGCGAACCGATTGAGCCGGTCCCGACCGGCGCCGACGGTGTCGCGGCGCTGCACCGCGGGGACCTCGACGCCGCGGTGCTGCGCCTGCCCGTGGACCGCACCGGGCTGAGCGTCATCCCGCTGTACGAGGAAGTCGCCGTCGTCGTCGTGCCGGTGGACCACGTGGTCACCGCCGTCGACGAGGTCGCGGCCGCGGACGTGGCCGAGGAGACGGTGCTGCACCCCCTCGACGACCCGTTCCGGTGGGACGGGCCCCCCGGGGTTCGGGCGCGTGAGCGCCCGGCGACGACGGCGGACGCGGTGGCGCTGGTGGCCGCCGGAGTCGGGCTGCTTGTCACCCCCATGTCCCTGGCACGCCTGCACCACCGCAAGGACGTGACCTACCGTCCGCTGACCGACGGCCCGGGTGCACCGGTGGGGCTGGTCTGGGTCGCCGACCGCACGACGGACCTGGTCGAGGAGCTCATCGGCGTGATCCGCGGGCGCACGCCCAACAGCACGCGCGGTCGGGCGGGCGCGGACGGCTCGGACGGTGGCACGCAGCGCGGGAAGCAGTCGGGCGGCAAGCAGGCGAAGGCGGCACAGTCGGGCGGCAAGCAGAGCGGCAACCGGCGCGCCGCGGATCGCCGTGCCGCCGGGCTGCGCAAGGCCGGTCGGGACGCGCGGGCGGGCGGGCGGGGCGGGAAGCGGGGACGGCGGTGACGGACGCGACCGCGGGCCGCTGGGCCGCGTTCCGGTCCGGGCCCTGGCTGCCCGCCTCCGTGCTCGTCGTGATCCTCACGGTGATGGCCACGTGCTTCGCCGTCTCCTACTCCCTCGCCCTGACGGACCCCGAGCCGCGGCACGTGCCCGTGGCCGTCGTCGGCGTCGACGCCGATCACACGGCGGTGGCGCGCGACCTGGTGGGCATCGGCCCCGGCTCCTACGCGGTCCGGACGGCGGACTCGCTCCAGCAGGCCCTGGACGGCGTCGACCACTTCGAGCTGTACGGCATCCTCGACACCGACAACTCGACCCTGTACGTCTCGAGCGCCTCCGGCGCGCTGGTCGCCCAGTCGCTGCGCACCGCGGCGCAGAGCGCGGAGCTGGGCGACGGCTCGCTGCAGGTGGTCGACCTGCACCCCCTGCCCACGACCGACCCGATGGGCACCTCGATGTTCTACATGGCGCTCGCCGCGGTGATCATCGGGTTTGTCGGGGCGATGCAGGTCAACGTGCACGCCAAGGGCCTGAGCCTGCGCGCCCGGGTGCTGTGGGAGCTGCTGATCTCGCTGACCGCCCCGCTCGCCATCGTGGTGACGGTGGGGCCCGTGCTGGGCATCGTGCCCATCCCGGTCCTGCCCGCGTGGGGCATCCTGGCGATGACGATGTTCTCCGCGGCCATGGTGTGCTCGGCCGCGCAGGTGATGTTCCACCGGTGGGCGCTGCTGCCGGTGTGGACGCTCTTCGTGCTCGTCGCCAACCCGTCCTCGGGCGGAGCCGTGGCGCCCCCGCTGCTGCCGCCGTTCTACGCCTTCATCGGGCGCTTCCTGCCCACCGGCGCGGGCGTGCAGGGGCTGCGCACCGTGACCTACTTCGACGCCGTGCCGTGGGAGCAGCTCGCCGTCCTCGTCGCGTGGGGCGGGGTGTTCTGCCTGCTCTACGTCGTGCTGCGCCGCCGCGCGGAGCACCGGGCGCGGGCGAGGACGAGCGTCGCGGCGGACCGCGACGAGCACGGCGCCGCCGCGAGCTGACCTGCGGCCGCGGCCCTGTGGCGCCCGGGCCGCCGCGGATGGGACGTCACTGCGCGGGGGCGTCCACCCACACGAGCGCGCTCGGCTCGCCGTCGGTGCGCTCCGGCAGCGTCACCTCGCCGAGATCGCCCAGGCGCAGCGTCACCTCGTCCTCGTCCAGGACGGCGTCGGGCAGCTCGACGACGGTGGTGGCCGGGCGGTAGTCCATGGTGCACGGCCCGTCGGACGGCGCAGGGAACGTCACCGCGATCGCGCCGTCCTCCTCCGTGGCCTGGGGGTCGGCGACCGTGGGGCACGAACCCGAGCCGAACGTCACGACGTAGACG
>JBQGOU010000313.1:0-3882 GCA_052086865.1 Cellulomonadaceae bacterium | reverse complement strand
CAGGGCCCACCCGCGCACGGGCCCCTCGTACCCAGGCAGGTGCACGAACACGTCGACCACGGCGCGCTGCTCAACCTCGTAGTCGCGCGAGGCGACGCGGGCGACGGCGGCGCTGAGATCGTCGCGCTCGCTCTCGGCGAGGAACCCGACGTGGCCGAGGTTGATGCCAAGCAGGGGCACTCGGGTGCCGCGGGTCAGCTCCGCCGCACGCAGGATGGTTCCGTCCCCGCCGAGCACGACGACGATCTCCGCGTCACCGATGCCGTCGGCGGGGCCCGCCGTCTGGACGTTCTCCGTTTCGAGCCCAGCGAGCGAGCGCGCCTGGTCCTGGTCGTGCAGCACGACCTCGAAACCGGCACGGGTGAGCTCCTGGACGGCCTCACGCAGCGCGACGACCGCCTCCGGGCGCCCCCCGTGGGTGACGACGACTGCGGTACGGCTCACGGTGTTCCTCCTGGGTGGACGGTGTCGCTGTCGTGCGGGGCCAGGTCGTGCGGGCCGCCGAGGAGCACGGGCACGGTCGCGGGCGAGGCCACCATGTCGCGGACCGCGGCGCGGGCGGAGTCCTCCGCTACCGGGGCGGCCGCGCGGCTCAGCCAGCAGAAGAACTCCCGGTTGCCGCTGGGCCCCGGCAGGGCGCTCGCCACCAGCCCGCGCGGGTGCAGGCCGAGGTGCGCCGCTGCGGCGAGGACGCCCTGCACGGCGTCCGCGTGCAGGGCCGGGGCGCGCACCACGCCGCCGCGCCCGAGGCGCTCGCGCCCCACCTCGAACTGCGGTTTGACCATCAGCAGATGCTCCGCGTCCGGAGCGATCTCCGCAACGGTCGCCAGCACGAGCCGCAGCGAGATGAAGGACAGATCGCCGACAACGAGCTGCACGGGCCATGGCAGGTCCCCGGCCTTCAGGTCGCGGACGTTGAGCCCTTCGCGCACCCGCACCCGCTCGTCCTCGCGCAGGCGGGGCCGCAGCTGGCCGTGCCCGACGTCGATCGCCAGCACGGCACGTGCGCCGCGGCGCAGCAGCACATCGGTGAACCCCCCGGTCGAGGCGCCCAGGTCCAGGCATGTGCGACCTTCGACGGGCACCGCCCGCCCGGCCACCGCGAACGCGTCGAGGGCGCCGGCTAGCTTGTGCGCGGCGCGCGATGCGTAGCCCGGGTCGTCCGGATCCGCTGCCACGACGACATCGGCCACCGCGTCCACGAGCGCCGAGGGCTTGGTCACCGCGGTGCCGCTCACGCGGACACGACCCTCCCGGACGAGGTCACCGGCCTGCCTACGGGAGCGCGCAAGACCTCGCATGACGAGCGTGGCGTCGAGTCGTCCCTGCGTCATCGATCGCCGCTTCGCGCCAGGTGGTCCTGCAACGCGGCGTAGACGCCTTCGAAGACCTCGACGTGCTCGCCGAGCGGGCGGTCAGCGACGGTGTCGAGGGGAGCCAAGGCACGGTCGAGCTCGGGATCGGTCGCATCCGCCATGGCCTCACTCGACATCCTGCCTCCTCGTCCATGTCCGTGTCTTCGTCCGTGTCCACGCTACCGAAGGATTGCGCCGTGCGGCGTTCGGTCAGTGGCTGCCCACCGCGAAGTCGGGCACGGTCGCGGTGTCGAGCAGCTCACCGCCGTCCACGGCCGACCATGCCGCCGCACACGCCGCGCGCACCACGTCGACGTCGTCCGAGCCCTCCTCACGCGAGCCCTCGTCGAGCTCGAGCACGCCGCGGCGCACGCGGGCGGCCGCACCGCGGCACACCCACCAGTCCTCGGGGCCGGGTGCCGGTGCGGGGTGCGCCTGCAGCAGCGCGCGCAGATCGGCACCGATCAGGTGCGGACGCAGGCCCGGCGCGGCCAAGACGTCGTCGCGTGCGGTGTTCACCCCGGTCAGCACGTGCAGACCCGGATAGCCTCCTGCCCGCGCACCGGCCAGGTCCGTGTCGAGACGATCACCCACCACGAGGACGCTTCGGGTGCCGCGCTCGGTCGCCACGATGTCGTACATCTCCGGTGACGGCTTGCCGGCACTGTCGGGCTGCACGCCTGTGGCCGCGACGACCGCGCCCACCAGCGCACCGTTGCCGGGGGCATACCCGCGGGCCGTGGGCAGGGACTTGTCGAGGTTGCTGGCAACGAACCACGCACCGGCACCCACCGCATAGGTGGCCTCGGCAAGCTGCGCCCACCCCACGCTCGGAGCAAAGCCCTGCACGACGGCGTCGGGCTCGTCCTCAGCCGAGGTCACGACCACGAAGCCCGCGCGCGTGACGGCGGTCAGCAGCCCTGCCCCCCCGACGACGAGGACCTTGGCTCCGGGTTCGAGGCGCGACGTGAGCACCTTCGCGGCGGCCTGCGCCGCCGTCATGACGTCCTGCGCGCGGGTCGGGATGCTGAGGCCCGTCAGCTGGTCGGCAACCTCCTCCGGCTCCCGTGAGGCGTTGTTCGTGACGAACACGACGTCGAGTCCCTGCGAACGGGCCGCGGCGAGCGACTCAGCCGCGTGCGGGACAGGAAGCGGACCGCGGTAGGCGACCCCGTCGAGGTCCACCAGGGCGAGCTCGAACTCATCGGCCAACGGGGCCGTTGTGCCGATCAGGCCTGCACTCATGACTGCTCCTCCACATCGATGTCAGCGTCGTCGGCGCCGGTGGCTGTCGCCGGGGCCGCGACGACGTCCTGCGCGCTCTCGACGTCCTCCACGTCCACTGCGTCCTCCGCGAGGTCGAACACGATGACGTCCTCCTCCGGGGCGTCCCCGCCGTCAATGCGTGCCAGCAGCTTCGGGTCGATGGAGTCCAGCACGGTCTGCGCCTCGTCGAACCGCTGCTGAGACTCGAGCAGGGTGGCCTTGGCGCGGCGCAGGCGGGCACGCTCCTCCACGGATGCCCCACGCGAGTCGACGTCGTCCAGAACGGCCTCAGCCGCCTCGATCTCCCCGAGATCGGTCCGCGCCCCACTGACGACGATGGCGAGCTCCACCCGGGCGTCGGGGTCGAGGGACTCGGCCTCCGGGCTCGCCGCCAGCGCGATGGCTCGCTCGGGGCGCCCCAGGCCGCGCTCGCAGTCCGCCATGAGCGCCAGGTGCTCGGAGGACCCGTTCAGGCGCCGGACGGTGCGCAGCTCACGCAGCGCCTCGGCATAGCGGCCCGTTCGATACGCCGCCAGGCCAGCGGCCTCGCGCACGATGTCCACTCGTCCCGCGCTGTGCACGGCCGCCTGTGCGTGCTCGTAGGCGAGCTCTGGGTCGGAGTCGAGCAGCCGACCGACCATCACCAGGTGACGGCCCACGCGCTCCGCGTTGATCTTGCTCAGCGTGCGCAACGGTCCGCGAGCCGCGCGATCAAGGTCCGAGAACTGCACATCATCGGGTATGACGGGATCGTTACGTCGAGTCGAGGTCTCCGGCGCCCCCGCGCTGCCACCACGCTGGTCGCGGTCCGGCCTGGGGCGTCCCGCACCACCGCGCGTCTGCGGCCGGCCCCCGCGATCCGAGCGCTCAGGACGACCTCCACGGTCCGAGCGCTCAGGACGACCTCCACGGTCCGAGCGCTCGTCGCGACGAGGCCGGGCCTGCCCAGAGTCGCGCTGAGGACCGTCTACGCGGCGCGGGCCGGACGCCACACGTGCTGCGCCGTCGCGACGCTCACCCGCACCACGGTCCGGACGCGAGCCGCGCCCGGGCGCGCCGTCACGGCGCGGTCGAGAGTCGCGAGCCGACGCCGACTCACGGCGCGAAGCACCGCTGGGCGAACCGTCTCCTCCGCTACGGGAACCAGAGGCGGGTTTCGAGCCGGAGGCGGGTTTCGAACCGTAGGCCGGCTTCGAACCGTACGCAGGCTTCGAACCGTACGCAGGCTTCGAACCGTACGCAGGCTTCGAACCGTACGCAG
>JBQGOU010000312.1:0-3913 GCA_052086865.1 Cellulomonadaceae bacterium | reverse complement strand
CTCGAAGCCGTCGGCGTCCTCCAGGTACGCGGCGTAGTGCTCCGGGCCGCCCGCGTACGGATGCCGGTCGGTGAACATCAGCCGCCACCCGTGCTCGGGTGCCTGCTCGGCGAGCAGGTCCACGCGGGCGCCTGGGCCGGCGTGGAAGGCCAGGTGGTTCAGACCCGGACGCGTCCGCACGTACCGGCCCGCCAGCAGGTCGGGCGAGCGCTCGAGCACCAGGTACGTGTCGCCCAGCCGCCAGCTCGTGCCGTTCGCCCAGTCCTGGAACGGCTCGTAGCCCAGCTCCCCCAGCAGCCAGTGCCAGCCGGGCCGCGCGCGCTCGAGATCGGCGACCCAGAGCTCGACGTGGTGCAGCGCGCCGGTGGGGGCCGGTCCGGGCCCCGTCACCGCAGCCACCGGCGCAGCACGAAGTCGTCGTGCACCTCGGCGCCGACCCGCTGGTGCTTGGTGCCCACCACCTCGAAGCCGGACCTCGCGTAGAAGCGCTGGGCGCGCACGTTCTGCTGGTTCACGCCCAGCCAGATCGAGCGCGCCCCGGCCGGGGCGTGCCCGACGACGGCCGCCATAAGCGCCGTCGCGACGCCGCGTCCGTGCACGGCGGGCAGCGCGTAGAACTTGCTCAGCATCACGGTGGGCCGCTCCCGGACGACGGCGGCCACCTCGGGGTCGTCCGGTTCGCCGGCCACGAGCATGGCGTACGCGCGCAGGCCCGGGCCGCCGAAGCCGTCGTCGGGTGCGGCGTCCACGACGAGCAGTGTGTGCGCAGGCGAGTTCAGGTACCGGGCGAACTGCTCGGGGGACAGGTGTGCGGCGCAGAACGCCGCGACGTCCTCGGCGGTGGTGCTCGGCGGGCACGCGAGCGCGAACGTGGCTGCGGCGAGCTGGGCCAGGGCGGGAGCGTCGTCGGGCAGGGCCGGGCGCGGCGCGCCCGTGGTGCGGGTGGTGGTCATCGGTTTAGGGCGAGGTCCTCGACCACCTCGACGCCGGGCATCCGGGCGAGGACCGCGGCGTCCAGCAGCACCTTGCCGCGGCGCACCCCCGCGCCGATCAGGGCCGGGGAGCCCTGTGCGGCACCTGCGTCGAGCAGCACCCGCCACCCGGCGGGCAGCCCGAGCGGGGTGATGCCGCCGTACTCCATGCCCGTCTCCGCGGTGGCCCGCTCGACGGGGACGAAGGAGGCCTTGCGCACGTTCAGCAGGCGCTTGACCATGCCGTTGACGTCTGCGCGGGTGGTGGCGCGCACGACGGCGGCCGCGGTGCGCTCCGTGCCCTCGCGCCGGCCGGTGACCAGCACGCAGTTGGCCGAGAGGTCGAGGGGCAGCCCGTAGGTCTCCGTCAGCGTCGCGGTGTCCGCGAGCGCCGGGTCGATCTCGGTCACCGCGACCAGGTCGGCCACGTCCGGCTCGGCCTCGGCCCAGGCGCGCAGGGCGGCGTGGGTGGCCGGGGCGAGCAGCTCGGGGTGGTCGATGGCGCGCTCCCAGCGGAGGGAGCCTGCTGTGGGCAGCGTCATGCGGGCTCGGTGAACACGGGCGTGAGCGTGGCGCGCGCAATCGTGTGGAACAGGGCGGTGAACGCGACCTTGGTGGGGCTGTCCTCCGGGTCCAGCTCAAGGGAGTCCACGTCCAGGGCGTGCACGGCGAAGACGTAGCGGTGGGTGCGGTCCCCGGCCGGGGGAGCCGCGCCGGTGTAGTCGTAGCTGCCGCCGTCGTTGCGCACGTGGTAGGCGGCGCCCGACAGCATGAGGTCGCTGTCGCCCTGGCCGCGGTCCAGCGACGTCGTGCCGGCGGGCAGGTCGAGGACGCTCCAGTGCCAGAACCCGGCCGGTGTGGGCGCGTCCGGGTCGAAGCAGCTCACCAGGAAGGACTGGGTCTGCTCGGGGAACCCGCTCCAGCTTAGCTGCGGGGAGACGCTGCCGCCTGCGGCGGTCTGCTCGGCGTCGAGCTCACGGCCCTCGGCCACGTCCTCGCTGGTCAGCTCGAAGGAGGGCACTGCGGGGAGCAGGGCGTACGGGTCCGGGGCGATGGGTCGCGTGAGGTCCATGCCCTCCATCATGGCCCGAGTGCGGGCGCCGGCGCATCCGGCTCGCGCTGTGCGTCGCGCCGGACGTGACGGCGCCCGTGCGCCACCGCGGCGTCGAGATCGTCGAACACATGGTGGCGGGCGCGCAGCTCGGCAAGGACGCCGACGGAGTCCAGCACCCGGTGGTGCTCGGCGGGCAGGCCCTTGACCAGCACTGCGACACCGCGGCGGTTCATGTCCGCCACCAGGGCGGCCAGGGCGTTGGCCCCGCTCGCGTCGAGCACCCGCACCCCGCGCATCCGCAGGATCACCACCCGGACGTCGGTGACCTGGACGAGCTCGTCGAGGAAACGCCGGGAATCGGCGAAGAACAGCGCGCCGTCGATGCGGAACACCGCAATGCGCTCGTGCAGCAGCGCCTCCTCGGTGGCGTGGTCCACCTCGGGGTCGATCGGCTCGCGGGTGAGCCGGCTGGCCAGCGCCACATGACGCAGGGCGAGCACAGCGGCCACGGCGATGCCGATCTCGACGGCGACGATCAGGTCGAGCGCCACCGTCATCACCGCGGTGACGCAGAACACGATGGCGTCGGAACGGGTGGAGCGCAGGATCGACCGTGCGGTGGCGAGGTTGACCATCCGTGCGGCGGTGACGATCAGCACCCCGGCCAGGGCGCTGAGGGGGACTGTGGCCACGATCGGTGCGGCGAGGTAGACGACTCCGGCGAGGACGATGGCGTGGGTGATGGCGGCAAGGCGGGTCCGGGCGCCGGAGCGCACGTTGACCGCGGTGCGGGCGATCGCTCCGGTGGCGGGCAGGCCGCCGAAGAAGCCGCTGGCCACATTGGCCAGGCCCTGTCCGACCAGCTCGCGGTTGGGGTTGGTGGTGCCGGCGTCGTCGGACATGCCGTCGGCCACCTGTGCGGACAGCAGGCTCTCGAGCGCGGCCAGGGCCGCGACGGCGAGCACGGCGGAGAACAGCATGCTGATGCCCGGGTCGGACAGGTCCGGCAGGCTCGGCGCGGGCAGCGAGCGCGGCAGCTCGCCGATGCGGTCCACCGGAAGGTGCAGAAGCTGGGCCGTTGCCGTCGCACCCACGACGGCGAGCAGGGCGGCGGGCAGGGAACGGCGCACGCGGTGCAGGACCAACATGGTCGCGATCACCCCGACGACGATGCCCACGGCCGGGGCGGCGGCGGACCAGTCGACATTGCGCAGTGTGCCCACAGCCACGAGCGCGGCGTTCTCCCCGGGCGCCTTGGGGGTGTCGACCGCGAGCGGCACCTGCTGCAGGGCGATGATCACCCCGATGCCGAGGGTGAAGCCCTCGACCACGGGCCAGGGGATGTACGCGACGAGGCTGCCCAGTCCGCACAGACCCGCGACGATGACCACGATTCCGGCGAGCACCGCCACGGCGGCTACGGCTCCGACGCCGAAGCGGTGCACGATCGGGACGAGCACCACGACCATCGCCCCCGTTGGTCCGGAGACCTGCACGTTCGATCCGCCGAACACCGCCGCCACCAGGCCGGCGACCACGGCGGTGACCAGGCCGGCGGCGGCCCCCACGCCGGAGGTGACGCCGAAGCCGAGGGCGAGCGGCAGCGCCACCACGGCGACGGTCAGGCCGGCGAGCAGGTCGCGGCGCCAGGAGGTGCGCAGGCCGGCGTAGTCGCTGGCGCGCGGCAGGACACGGCGGCGCAGCAGGCTGACGACGGCGTTCACCGGCTCGGCTCCGCGACTACGGTGCGTGCGGCTGCCCGCTCCGCGGCCGGCGCGTCGGCCAAGGCCGAGGCCGTGTGCGCAGAGGACTCCACGAGGACGGTGCGGGCGTCACGCAGCAGGCCGATCACGGCGGGACCGGCGACGCGGTAGAGCACGGTCTTGCC
>JBQGOU010000311.1:0-3928 GCA_052086865.1 Cellulomonadaceae bacterium | reverse complement strand
GCCTCGTCGAGCACCACCACGGGGGCGTCGCGCAGCACGGCCCGCGCGATGGCGATGCGCTGACGCTGACCGCCCGAGAGCGTGTTGCCGCGCTCCCCCAGCACCGTGTCGTAGCCGTCGGCCATCGCGGTGATGAACTCGTGTGCGCCCGCGGTACGCGCCGCCTGCTCGATCTCCTCCCCGCTCGCCCCGGGACGGCCGTAGGCGATGTTCTCGGCCACGGTCGTGGCGAACAGCACCGAGTCCTGCAGCACAATCGCCACGTTCTCCCGCAGCGAGTCCACGGTGTAGGAGCGCAGGTCCCTGCCGTCCAGGCGCACCGTCCCGCCGACCGGGTCCTGAAGCCGCGGCAGCAGCGAGACCAGGGTGGACTTCCCCGCACCCGAAGGCCCCAGCAGGCCCACCCGCATACCCGCCCGCACCCGCACGGACACGTCCCGCAGCGCGAGGCGACCGTCGCCGTAGGACGTCGAGACGCCGTCGAAGGTGACGTGCCCGAGCACGCCGCTCGCGGGGCGAGCGGACGGCTCGTCGGCCACCTCGGGATCGAGGTCGAGCAGGTCCGCGATGCGCTCACCGGAGGCGGCGGCCTTGGCGATCCGCCCGGTGTACTTGGCGAGGTCGCGCATGGGCTTGAACGCGCTTTTGAGATAGGAGATGAACACCACCAGCTCGCCGGGGGTGAGCGAGCCGGCCATGACCTGGCGCGCCCCGATGAACAGCACGATGCCCGTGGCGATCCCCACCAGCACGTCCGTGGCTCGTTCCAGGGCGGCGGACATCCGTGTGGCCTTCACGCCGTCGCGCAGCGCCTTGCGGTTGGACGCGCCGAAGCGGTCGGAGAGCACGCCCTGCAGTCCGTAGGCCTGCACCACGGTCATGGCGCCCAGGGTCTCCCCGGCCGCGCCCGCCAGGTCGCCCTCACGGCGACGCTGCCTGCGCGCCGCCCCCGTGATCCGCGGCCCCTGCAGCGTGGTCAGGGCGCCGAACACGCACAGCGCCCCGATGACGACCAGGGCCAGCGTCCACTCGAGCCACAGCATGACCCCGAGCATCCCGACCAGGGTGATGACGTTGCCCAGCAGCGGAAGCCCCGCGGTGACGGCGACCTCCTGCATGCGCCCGACGTCGCCGATCAGGCGGTTGAGCAGGTCCCCGCCGCGCGAGCCGCGGTGGAAGCGCAGGGACAGGCGCTGCAGATGCGCGTACAGCTGGGCGCGCAGCGCGGCCATGGCCCGTGTGCCGGCCAGCGCGAAGCACACGGTCATGGCGTAGGCCGACAGGGCGCGCAGCCCGGCGACCGCCACCACGCCGAGCGCCGCGAAGATCACCAGCCGCACCAGCTGGTCGCCGCCGCCCGGCTGCCCGCCGAGCTCGGTGGGTAGGGCACCGGACTTCACGATGGCGTCGATCACGATGGTCAGCGGCCACGGTTCCAGCAGCCGGAAGGCGACCTCGGCAAACAGGGCGAGGAAGCCGAGCATCAGAAGCCTGCGGTGCGGACGCAGGTGCGGGCGCACATGCCGCATAGTGCGGCGCAGGCCGGGGACGGCCGAGCCCAGCTGCCCCGTGGGGGTGCCTCTGCCCGCGCTCATCGGGCCACCGCCTCGGGCACGTGGGCGAGGATCCGGGCCACCGTGTGGCGCCAGGAGTGCTGGGCCACGACCAGGTCGCGGCCTGCGGCGCCCAGGCGGTCGCGCAGTGCGGCGTCGTCGACCAGCCGGCGCAGCGCCGCGGTGAGCGCGGCCACGTCCGAGGCCGGGGTGAGCAGGCCGGTCTCGCCGTCGCGGACCACCGCGGGGATCTGCCCGACGTCACTGGCCACAACCGCGAGCCCGGCCGCGAGGTACTCGTAGACCTTCAGTGGGGAGAAGTACCGCTCGGCGGTGGCGGGATAGGGCGCGACGGCCACGTCGATGCGGTGCAGCAGCCTCGGCACGTCGGCCGGGTCGACGGCGCCGGTGCGCTCCACGTGCTCGGCCACGCCCAGCTCACGGGCGCGGGCGTCGATCGCCTCGGCCCGGGGGCCGTCGCCGATCAGCAGCAGGCGCACGGGTGCCGGAGTGCCCGCCCGGTCCTGCAGCAGCGGCGCGGCGGCCTCGAGCAGGCCCTCGACGCCGTGCCACGGCTTCAGCGTTCCGACGAAGCCGATCGTGACGGGGCGCGGCGTGATCCGCTCGGTGTTCACCCCGTTGGCTGCGACGACGGCGGCTGCGCCCGAGACGTGCTCGCGCACCCAGTCCCGCACGGGCTCGGACACGCAGGCGACGACGCCGGCGGCGCCCGCCGCGCGCCGCAGCGTGTCCCAGGCGGCGTCGGCGTGCACGAGCCCGCGGTGCTCGGCCTGCTCGGCGACCAGCGGCGCGTTGACCTCGAGCACGCTGGGCGGGCCGGAGCCGGCGGCCGCGGTCAGCGCCGCGGCGCTGAACAATGAGTAGCGCTCGTAGAGCAGGTCGTAGGGTCCGTGGGCGGCGACCGCGTCGGCCGTGGCGTGGTCCTGGCTGAGCAGCCAGCGCTCGCGATCGGCCCCGGTCATCCCCGGCGGGCAGGACGCCAGGCGGTGCACCAGGACATCGGCCAGGTCCGCCGGGGGTGTGCCGCTCGCGCGGCGGGCGAACAGCTCGACCTCGGCGCCCGCGGCGCGCAGCACCCGCACAACCTCCTGCACATGCACCGAGGCGCCCTTGGTGCCGAACACGTCGATGCCCGGGTCGGCGCACACATAGGCCACACGACGGCCCCTGAGGCTGCCGAGGGGGGACGGGGGCGCCGGCGCGGGGCGCGTGGGCAGCAGGGCGTTCAGGGCGTGGGCCTGACGGACGGAGTCGAAGCGCTGCTCCACCCGGGTACGGGCCTGGGTGGCAAGGCGGGCGGCGAGCTCAGGATCGCGCCCGATCCGCGCGAGGGCATCGGCCAGCCCCACGGCGTCGTGCTGGTCGACCAGCAACCCGGTCTGCTCTTGGTCGATCGCCTCGACCAGGCCCGTGACGTCGGTCGTCACGCAGGGGGTGCCGAGCGCCATGGCCTCGAGCACCACGGTGGGCAGGCCGTCGGCGTTCCCGTCCGCGCCGACGACGCAGGGCGCGGCGAAGACGTCCGCACCACCCACCACGCGGCGCACCTGGTCCTGGGGCAGGGGTCCGTGGAACGTGACGGCCGGCCCGAGGCCGAGCGCCTGCGCCTGCGCGCGCAGCGCGGCGTCGGCCTCCCCGGCGCCCACCAGGTCGCAGTGCACCGCCTCGCCGCGGCTGCGCAGCAGGGCCACCGCGTCCAGCAGCACGTCGAAGCCCTTCTTCTCCACGAACCGGCCGACGGCCGCCACCCGCAGCGTGCCCGGGGCTCGGGCTCCCGACGGCGGCGTGCGGGGGGCGAACGCGGTCAGGTCCAGGCCGTTGTGCACCAGGTGCAGGGACTCCGGCGGCGCCCCGATGCCCACCAGGTGCGCCACGTTGTACGCGCTGATCGTCACGACGTGGTGGGCGTCGCGCGACTTGGCGGCCACGTCCTCGTCGGACACGCTCTCGTGGAACAGGTCCTTGGCATGGGCCGTGAAGGAGTAGGTGACCCCCGCCAGGCCCGCCGCAAGCCGGGCGACCGTGGTGGCCATCGACGCGAAGTGCGCGTGCAGGTGCGTCACGCCCCGCTCGCGCACCTGCACGGCGAGGTCGAGGGCCTGGGAGGCGTCCTCGGGGTCGGCGTCCAGGAGCAGGTCCCACGTCCGGGCGTCGGGCGCGTCGAGCACGCTCGCTGCGCGCAGGCGTGCCCACACCTCGTCCGCGCGGCGCACGCGAGGGACGTAGGTGACGGGCGCCTGCACGCGGGCCAGCGTGTCGTGGAAGCGCGGGTCCACCGGCGGGCGCAGCGAGAGGATCTCGATGGCGGCCCCGGCCTCCTCGCGGGCGATGATCTCGGAGACGACGAACGTCTC
>JBQGOU010000310.1:0-3942 GCA_052086865.1 Cellulomonadaceae bacterium | reverse complement strand
CCTGCCCGGTGAGCCGGGCGTGCACGGCGTCGACGTCGTCCACCTCGAGGTTCACGATCACTCCACGCAAGAGGTCGCGGTACCCCTCGGGGACGGTCGGGTGATCGTGGGCGACGAGCGCCAGCTCGTACGCCCCCAGACGCAGACTGACGTACCAGTCGGACTCGTACGTGGTCTCGAACCCGAACGCGTCGCGGGAGAAGGCGCCTGCCGCGGGCACGTCGCGCGACATGAGGGCCGGGGCTGGTGACGGACAGGTCCTCGAGCGCGCCGCCGGCGTGACGCGAGGCGCTGTCTACCACCACTACGGCACCAAGCTCAGCTTGTTCCGCGCCGTCGCCGCGCGGCTCCAGCACACGGTCGCCCAGGCCGTCGTCGGCGCGGCCGAACAGGCCGGGGCGGACGCAGGTGCCCAGCTGCGCGCCGGCTCCCAAGCCTTCCTCGACGCGATCACCGCCTCCCCCGCGGTGCGCGTGCTCCTGGTGGACGCCCCGGCCGCCATCGGGTGGGCCGAGTGGCGCCGCCTGGACGCGGAGAGCTCCGGCGTGCACCTGCGCGAGGCGCTGCGCGACGCCGGCGTGGGCCCTGACCTGCTCGACGCCATGACGGCGCAGCTCTCCGGCGGACTCGCCCCGAGCAGGCGTGCGCGGCGCTACGCCATCCCGGCGCTGATGCGCGCAGCAATCTCCGGCACCGAGTCGAGCGCTCCCGCCGCCACGACGACCGTCACCTCGTACGCCTCGTCATTCGTCCAGGTCAGACGGCGCCCGTTGACTCCCAGGAAGACGATTGTGGCTGCGAGCGCCAGCCGCTTGTTGCCGTCGACCAGGGCGTGGTTGCCCGCGATGGAGTGCATGAGGGCGGCGGCCTTCAGCTCGAGCGTCGGGTACAGATCGGTGCCGTCGAAGGTCGCCTGAGGTCGTGCGAGCGCAGCCTGCAGCAGGCCCAGGTCCCGCACCGGCACGTCGCCGCCCAGCACGCGACCGGCGACACGCAGCAGACCGGGCAGCTCGAGATAGATCACTTCCCGAGCCGGTCCAGCGCCTCGGCGAAGCGCGGGAGCTCGGTGTCCATGACGCGGTCGACCAGCTGGGTGCGGCTGCGCAGGGCTTCGGCCTCCGCGTCGGTAAGTCTCAGAGTCATGGTCATGGTCATGGCCATGGCCATGGCCATGGCCATGGTATCAACTGTGATACCGGCATACTCGCCGCACGGAACCCTTCGACGCGACATGGCGAGAACGTCGGGTTCGACATCGACTCCGAGTGCGTCCTGGCCGCGCTCGGGGGCGTGGCGGAGCGCGACCTCGGGGCAGCGCGAACGGCCCTGCGCGGTCAGGCCGGACCACGGCCGCAGTCTCGTCGAGGAACCGCACCCCGTCCTCCTCGAAGCCTGCGAGCGGGCCCGCGATGGCTGCGCCGCGCGATCCCAGCGCCGCGTCGTACTGGGACAGCGCGCGCTCGGTGCGTCGAGGTAGGCGAACGGGCCATCAGTGCCTGCCGCGCCCTGCGCCTCACCGCCCACTGCAGCCGATGAATGCTCTGTCACGGGCGCCATCCTGCCTCGGTCCGGGACGCCGGCCGCAAAGTCAGGGTCGCTATCAGGGTCACCCCCGAGGCCGAGGACTGCCGGCGCCTGGAATCATGGTCCGTAGCAGCACGCGCTGTCGGCCCACGTCGAGAAGGATCCCTCAATGCCTGCCACACCCGCCCCCACATCCGACGCGTCCGGCCGCCCCGGAGTCGCAGAGCCCATCGCCACGGCGCAGGACCTGCGCAAGGTCTACGGCAAGGGCGACACCGCGGTCACCGCACTGGACGGGGTCAGCGTCGACTTCGGGCAGGCCGCCTTCACCGCGATCATGGGGCCCTCCGGCTCCGGCAAGTCGACGCTCATGCACTGCATGGCCGGCCTTGACCGCCCGACCTCGGGACGCGTTGTCGTCGACGGCCAGGAGCTCTCGCACATGTCCGAACGCCAGCTCACCAAGCTGCGCAGGACCCGGCTGGGCTTCGTGTTCCAGTCCTTCAACCTGATCCCGACCCTCACGGCCAAGGAGAACATCCTGTTGCCGATCGACCTCGCGCGCGGAAGTGTCGACACCGCGTGGTTCGACGAGATCGTGGACGTGGTGGGCCTGCGCGAGCGGCTCACCCATCGGCCCGCCGAGCTCAGCGGCGGCCAGCAGCAGCGCGTCGCGTGTGCGCGAGCCCTGATCACCAAGCCATCCGTCGTCTTCGCCGACGAGCCCACGGGCAACCTCGACTCGGTGTCCTCCGGGCAGGTCCTGGACTTCCTGCGCCGGTCCGTGGACCAGCTCGGTCAGTCCGTGGTGGTCGTGACGCACGACCCGTCGACGGCCGCCTACGCCGACCGGGTCCTGTTCCTGGCCGACGGCCAGTTCGTCGGCGACCTGGTCAGCCCCACGGTCGACACCGTCATCGAGACGCTGCGCACGCACTCCCGTGCGCCGCGCCACGCCGCCAGCGACGAGGTTCGCTGATGCTCAAGGTCACCTGGCGCGGGGTCGTCGAGCACCCCGTGCGGTTCCTGATGTCGGTGATCGCGGTGGTGCTCGGCATCGCGTTCGTCACCGGCACGTTCGCCCTGCGCGGCGTGCTCGCCACCACGTTCCACGACATCGTCGACTCGTCCATGGCGGCCGACGTGTACGTGCGCGGGGAGCCGCTCGGAGACGCCGATGCGGGTGAGCTCGACGCCGCGACCGGACAGTCCTCGAACCGTGCGCAGGTGGCGGCATCCCTCGCGGAGACGATCGACGAGGTCTCCGGGGTCCGGGTCGCGCTGCCCGCCTACACCGGATCGGTCGTGCTCGTCGGCGCGGACGGCACCGCCGTCACCACGAGCGGCGCCCCCTCGTTCGGCGTGGACGCGAGCGCAGACGATCCGACGCTCTCCCTCCTCGAGGGCCGATGGCCGCAGTCGTCGAGCGAGATCGCCCTCGAGCACTCCGCCCTGGTGCACTCGGGACTGAGCGTCGGCGACACGACGACCATCGTCGCCGCCGGCCAGATCATGGACGTCACGGTCGTCGGAGATCTCGGCTTCGACGCCGCCGTGTCCGGCGCGATCATCGTGGGCCTCGACAGCGACACGGCCGCCGCCCTCTTCGCCCCCGACGGCACAGTGGACTCCATCGCCGTGTTCGGCGACGGGTCGCAGGACGAGGAGGCGCTCGCGGGCCGGGTGTCCTCGGCGTTGAGCGGGTCCGAGGTCTCGGTGGTCACGGGTGACGAGGCGCGGGCCGAGTCCCGCGCGGCCGTCGACCAGATCGTGGGGTTCATCGGGACGTTCCTCATGATCTTCGCGGTGATCGCCCTGTTCGTCGGGGGGTTCATCATCACGAACACCTTCACCATGGCGGTTCGTCAGCGGCTGCGTGAGATCGCGGTGCTGCGTGCCGTCGGCGCCTCGCCGCGGCAGGTCTTCGCGTCCGTCGTCGGTCAGGCCGCGATTGTGGGCCTGGTCGGCTCGGCGCTGGGCATCCTCGGCGGCGCCGGACTGATCGAGATCGTCAAGAAGCTGTTCGCGTCGATGGGCATGGAGCTGGCGAGCTCGATTCCCATCACCCGCTCGACGGTGGCCGTCGCGCTCGTCACGGGCCTCCTCGTGAGCGTGCTGGCTGCGGCCATCCCTGCGCGCCGCGCCGCCAAGGTGCCGCCGGTCGACGCGATGAACGAGTCGATCGGCGGCAAGGAGAAGCCGCTGCGGACACGCACCGTGATCGGTGCGGCACTGCTTGTCGCCGGTGCGGCATGCCTGATCGGGGCGACCAGGGCCGACGGCGGGGTCGCGAACTGGAGCCTCGGCGTCGGGGCGGCGGGACTGCTGATCGGCGCCCTGGTGGTCGCCCCTGCCGTGATGCCCGTGGCCTCGCGCGTCCTGTCGTGGCCCTTCGTGGTGATCGGGCGGCCCGTGGTC
>JBQGOU010000309.1:0-3956 GCA_052086865.1 Cellulomonadaceae bacterium | reverse complement strand
TCGTTGCCCATCACCTTGAAGCAGACCTGGTTGACGACCTCGGGGATCACCGGGTTCACCTTGGCGGGCATAATCGACGACCCGGCCTGAAGCTCGGGGAGGTTGATCTCGTTCAACCCGGCGCGCGGTCCGGAGGACAACAGGCGCAGGTCATTGCAGATCTTGGACAACTTGGCGGCGAGCCGCTTCACCGCGGAGTGGACGGCGAGGTAGGCGCCATTGTCATAGGTCGCCTCGACGAGGTTCTCGGCCGGGACGGTCACGAGACCGCTGACCTCCGCGAGCCGGCGTGTGGCAACCTTGGGGTAACCGGGCGGGGTGTTCAGGCCCGTACCGATCGCGGTGGCCCCGAGGTTCACCTCGAGGAGCAGCTCAGCGGCGACCGAGAGCCGCTTGACCTCCTCGGCGATGTTCACCGAGAAGCCGACGAACTCCTGGCCCAGGCTCATCGGCACGGCGTCCTGAAGCTGGGTGCGCCCCATCTTGAGCACGTCGGCGAACTCCGAGGCCTTCTCGTCGAAGGCCTGGGCGAGCAAGCGCACCGCATGAACGAGGCCGTTGACCATCTCGTGCACGGCGAGCCGGAATCCCGTGGGGTACGCGTCGTTGGTCGACTGGGACTTGTTGACGTGGTCGTTGGGGTTGATGACGTCGTAGCGTCCCTTGGGGAATCCCACCGACTCGAGCGCGAGGTTGGCGATCACCTCATTCGTGTTCATGTTGACCGAGGTGCCCGCGCCCCCCTGGAACACGTCCACGGGGAACTGGTCGAGGCAGCGACGCTCCACGAGGATCTGGTCGCACGCCGCGATGATCGCGTCGGCGATGTCCCGGGGGATCGTGCGCAGCTCGCGGTTGGCCAGCGCGGCGGCCTTCTTGACCAGCACCATGCCCCGGATCATCTCCGGGACGTCGTTGATGGTCACACCGGAGATCGGAAAGTTCTCGATCGCCCGGACAGTGTGGACGCCGTAGTAGGCGCCGGCGGGCACGGCCCGGGGGCCGAGCAGGTCCTCCTCGATCCTGACGTCCATGCCCAGACGGTAGCAGTGCGCCGGTGGCTAGTCTCGGGGCGGAGTCCACACCACGAGTGCCGTACGGTCCCGGACGCGGAACGGTCGTTTGCCGCGTGGCACGGCCACGATGTCGCCGCGGGTGCCGGCGGCGAACACCCGGTGCCCGGTGTGGGCGATCTCGCTGAGCTCCTCGACCCGGTTCTCGAGCCGGTGCAGGCGATCCTCGAGCGCAAGGATCCGCTTGATTCCCGCGAGGTTGATGCCCTCGTCCTGGCTCAGGTGCTGGATCTCGCGCAGGCGATGCACGTCGCGGCGCGAGTAGCGCCGTCCCCGCCCGACGGTGCGGCTGGGGACGACAAGCCCGAGCCTGTCGTACTGCCGCAACGTCTGGGCATGCATGCCAGCGAGCTCCGCTGCTCGCGAGATCGGATAGATCGGCACATCCTGGGGGTCCATCGTCAGCGCCTCACTCGCGCGCCCTGGCCATCAGGTCCGCGCGGACGTCCACGCCGGCGGTTGCGGCACGGAACGCCTCGACGGCGTGCTTGGCATCACCCTCGAGCTTCTGCGGCACGACCACCTGCACCGTGACCAGCAGGTCACCGGTGCCGGACTTGGCCTGCACGCCTCGACCCTTGACCCGGAGCACCCGGCCGGAGGGGGTTCCGCCGGGGACCTTCAGAGTGACGACGGCCCCGTCGAGCGTAGGCACCTCGAGCCTGGTGCCGAGGGCCGCCTCGTCGAAGGTCACGGGAACCGTCATGCGCAGGTTGTTCCCGTCCACCGTGAACACCGGGTGCGGCGTCACGTGCACGGTGATCTGCAGGTCACCCGCAGGGCCACCGTTGACGCCCGGACGACCCTTGCCACGCAGGCGGATCTTCTGCCCGTCGCGCACCCCCGCCGGCACGCGCGCGGAGACCTTGCGTCCCTCGACGTCGAGTGTGATCGTCGAGCCCTCGACCGCCGTACGGAACGGCAAGGTCGTGCTGGCGTGCAGAGTCGCGCCCTCCTGCGGACGCGGGGCCGAACGGAAGCCTGCGCCCCGTCCGCCGCCCCCGAACAGGCCGCCGAGGATGTCCTCGAAGCCGCCGCCCGTCGTGGAGTAGGACGTGCCGCCGGCTGCGCCGCCACCGCCGCCGAACATCCCGCCGAACAGGTCCTCGAAACCCTGGGCGCCGCCCGTCCCGCCGGAACCGGCCGCGAAACGCGGCCCACCGCCCGCCATGGCGCGGATGGCGTCGTACTGCTTGCGCTCCTCCGCGTCGGACAGCACCGCGTACGCCTCGCCGATCTCCTTGAACTTGGCCTCCGCGGCGGCGTCGCCGGGGTTCTGGTCCGGGTGGTACTTGCGGGCCAGCTTGCGGTACGCCTTCTTGATCGCGGCCGCGTCAGCGTCCTTCGCGACGCCGAGCGTCGCGTAGAAGTCCTTCTCCATCCAGTCCTGTCCGCTCACCGCCCGGCCCTCTCTGTGCGTTCTTGTCGTGTTTTCGTCTGTTGTCCTGCCTCGTCGTCTCGGGAGGCGACCGGCGGCCGGACGCCGGTGTGCGACGTCCGGCCCGCCTGCGCCCGCAGGCCGGGCCCGCCTCGACGGCGGCCCGGCCCCAGCAGCATCGGTCTCAGGCGCTCGGCCCGACGACGGCGACGCGCGCGGGGCGCACCACCTTGTCGCCGATCCGGTATCCCGGTTCGATGACGTGCTGGACGCGCGCCGCATCGGCCTCGGGAGACTCCGCGTGCATCAGCGCCTCGTGCACGGTCGGGTCGAACTCCTCGCCCACCTCGCCGTAGCGCTCCACCCCAAACTTCGCCAAGGCGGCGTCGAGCTTCTCCGCAATGGCCACGAAGGGCCCGCTGAGCTCACTGTGCTGGCGCGCCCGGTCGACGTCGTCCAGCACCGGCAGCAGCGCGGTCAGGACATCCTCGACGCCCCGGGTCCGCGCGGCCTCCTGGTCGCGCAGCGAGCGCTTGCGGTAGTTGGTGAAACTCGCCCGCTCCCGCTGCAGCGCATCCAGGTTCTCCGCAGCCTCCGCCTTGGCGGCAAGGAGCTCCGCATCCGCGCCGGCCTCCTGGCCGGGCTCGAAGTCGAGCCCGGCCAGTGGGTCGTTCTCCGCGTCGTCGCCCGCCGTCCCGGAGGTGGCGGCCCCGTCGCTGCGGGGCTGCGCCGTCTCCGGGTCAAGCTTGCGCTTGTCGGTGAAGTGGAACGCCGGCTCCGAGTTCTCGGACCCGCGCTCGTCGGGGCTCGTCACTTGGAGTCACCCTCGTCGTCGACGATCTCGGCGTCGACCACGTCCTCGTCCGAGGCGAACCCGGCGCCGGCCGCAGCCGTCGCGTCGTCCTGTGCGCCAGCCGCGTCACCGGCGGCCTGCTCGCTCTCCGCCGCGGCATAGAGCGCCTCGCCGATCTTCTGCGAGACGGTCGACAGGTGCTCCTGCTTGGCCTTGACGGCGTCGACGTCCTCGCCCTCGAGCGCAGTCTTGAGCTCGCTCACCGCGGTCGAGACCTCGGTCTTGACGTCCTCGGGGATCTTGTCCTCGTTGTCCTTGAGGAGCTTCTCCGTCGAGTACGCGAGGGCCTCGGCCTGGTTGCGGGTCTCAGCCTCCTCACGACGCTTCTTGTCCTCGGCGGCGTGCGCCTCGGCCTCCTTGACCATGCGGTCGATCTCGTCCTTCGGCAGCGCGGAACCGCCGGTGATCGTCATCGACTGCTCCTTGTTCGTGCCACGGTCCTTGGCGGACACGTGCACGATGCCGTTCGCGTCGATGTCGAAGGCGACCTCGATCTGCGGCATCCCCCGGGGGGCCGGGGCGATGCCGGTGAGCTCGAAGGTGCCCAGCGGCTTGTTGTCGCGGGCGAACTCGCGCTCCCCCTGGAAGACCTGGATCAGCACCGAGGGCTGGTTGTCCTCGGCGGTCGAGAAGACCTCGCTGCGCTTGGTCG
>JBQGOU010000308.1:0-3965 GCA_052086865.1 Cellulomonadaceae bacterium | reverse complement strand
CGTGGCCTACGAGCAGGCGCTGCGCGATGCTGGCTTGACCGTCGATCCAACCCTGATCGAGGTCGCGCCCACTGAACACCACGGCGCGGACCGCGCCGCCGCTCGCCTGTTCGACCGAACCGACCGACCCACGGCGATCTTCTGCTTCAACGACGAGCGTGCCGCCGGGGTCTACCGCGAAGCCACCCGACGTGGGCTGCAGATCCCGCGCGACCTATCCGTCGTCGGCTTCGACAACCTCGAGCTGATCGCCGAACAGCTCGAACCCCCGCTGACCACCATCCAGCTCCCGCACGTCGAGATGGGCCGCTGGGCCGTCGAGGTCGCCATCGGTGCCCGTACCGAGACCGGCCCCTTCCCGGTTCGCCAGCCCTGTCCGCTTGTGGAGCGCAACTCGGTCGGACCGCCGCCGGCGGACTGACCTCGGCACCACGCTCCACGCGACACCCGGGTCGAGACCTCAGGCTCTCGTCCCGGCCCACACCGTCCCGCAGCCACCTAGTTAATCGATTGACCAACACGACCACGCCGCACCACGGATTCAAAGGAGAAGCCATGCGTTTCGCACCCACCATGAAGGTCACGGCGGCAGCCGGCGCCTTCGCTCTCATCCTGACGGGCTGCTCATCCGCCCAGTCCCCCGGCGGGGGTGGCGGCGACAGCGCCAGCACCCTGACCATGTGGACGCACAACGGCGGCAACGTCGAGGAGCTCGCCGTCGTCCAGAAAGTCGTGGACGACTTCAACGCCACCCGGGACGACGTCGAGGTGACGATCGAAGCCTTCCCGCAGGCGTCCGGCCGAGTCGAAGTACTACGCCGAGGGCGGCCTGCTCGCCCCGCTGTACGACATCGCCTCCAACTTCGCGACGATCCGCCCGCCGACCCCCGGGTACGCGGTCATCTCCAGCGTCTACGACAAGGCGATGCACGACATCATGGCCGGGGCGGACCCGCAGACCGCCTTCGACCAGGCCGTCAAGGACATCGACGCGAACATCCAGGCCAACGACGGCTACGGCTTCGAATAAGCCACCTCCGACCCGGGTTCCCGCCCGTCCCGCACCATGCGCCGGGCGGGAACCCGTCCCACAGGGAGATTCCCATGGCTGTGCTCACCCGGTCCACGCGTGCCACGACGGCGGATGCCCGCCGCTCCGAGGCCCGGCAGGGGTGGCTGATCGCCACTCCGGCCCTGATCCCTGGCGCTGCTGGTCAACGCCCGCGTCAAGGGGGTCACCGCGTTCCGCACCATGATCTTCATGCCGGTGGTGACCTCGATGGTCGTGGTCTCCATCCTGTGGAGCTTCATGTACCAGGAGAACGGGCTGATCAACTCCACGATGGCGACCTTCACCGGTGGCGCGTGGCCGATGATCGGCTGGCTGACGGACCCCAGCACAGCGATGCCCGCCATCATCCTGCTGAGCATCTGGCAGGCCGTCGGCCTGCACATGATCATCTGGCTGTCCGGGCTGCAGCTGATCGATCCAGCCCTGTACGAGGCGGCTGAGCTCGACGGCGTCGGCGGGTGGCAGAAGTTCCGGTTCATCACCTGGCCGTCGCTGCGCTCGACCCGGGTGTTCATCCTCATCACCATCACGATCGCTGCGCTCGGGCTGTTCGTGCAGATCGACGTCATGACCCAGGGTGGGCCGCTCGACTCCACGTCGACGATCGTCTACCACGCCGTGCGCAAGGGCTACCGCGAGCAGGACATGGGCTACGGCGCGGCCATCTCGCTGATCTTCTTCGTCATCGTCCTCGCGATCTCGCTCATCCAGCGTCGCCTGACCCGGGACAAGGGCTGACCATGACCATCTCCTCTGCTTCCGTTCCCCCTGCCGAGCTCGCGGGCAAGGCTCCGCTGCCCGAGCGCGGCTCACGCCGGCTGAGCCGCACCGGCACCCGCCGTTCGCGCACGATCTGGACCTACGTCGGGCTCGTCGCCGCAGCGACCATCGCCATCGGGCCCCTGCTCTTCATGGTCGTCTCCAGCTTCAAGCCTGACCAGCAGATCTTCGCGCAGATGGGCACCCCGGCCTCCCTGCTTCCCGTGGGCGATCTGTCGCTGGACAACTTCTCCGGCGTGATGGACCGGGTCCCGGCGGCCCGCTTCATCGCCAACTCCGTCATCGTGACGTTCGGGATCGTGGTCTTCGGACTGGTGGTGAACTCGATGCTCGGCTTCGCGATCGCCCGGATGCGCTGGCGCGGCAAGAACCTCGTCATGTCCCTGGTCATCGCCACCCTGGTGCTGCCGTTCGAGACCTTCGCCGTGCCGATGGTCTACTGGGTCTCGCGTCTGCCGCGGCTCTCCTGGGAGGGCGACGGGTTCCTGCTGTCCCAGGGCATCTTGAACACCTATGCGGTGCAGATCCTGCCGTTCGTGGCTAACGGACTGGCGATCTTCCTCTTCGTCCAGCACTTCTCCAACGTCCCCAAGGAGCTGGACGAGGCCGCGCGGATGGACGGCGCCAGCTGGTTCACGATCTACCGCAAGCTCGCGATCCCGCTGTCCCGACCCACGATCGCCACCGTCGCGATCATCACGATGCTGCCCGCCTGGAACTCCTATCTGTGGCCGCTGATGGTGATCCAGACCGAGTCGCTGCGCCCTGCCAGCGTGGGGATGCAGTACTTCTTCCAGCTCCAGCCCGTCTGGGGCGAGATCATGGCCTACGGCACGCTCATCACGGTTCCGGTCCTGATCGTCTTCGCCATCTTCCAGCGCACGTTCGTCACGTCGCTGGCCTCCTCCGGACTGAAGGGCTGAACCGATGCCGCTGCACCTGGCCGACCACTGGGTCTGGGACCACTGGGTCCTGCCCGACGGCGACCGCTACCACCTGTTCTTCCTGCGCGCCTCGCGTGCGCTGCTCGACCCGGAGCGTCGGCACTCCCGAGCCGCCATCGGGCATGCGGTATCCGACGACCTGCGCAGCTGGGAGCTGGTGGCCGACGCCCTGGTGGCCGCCGACTCGCCCGCCTTCGACGACCGGGCATGCTGGACGGGATCGGCCGTGCACCTCCCCGGCGGTGGGATCCGACTGTTCTACACCGGCTCGAGCCGCGCCGACGACGGCGTGGTGCAGCGCATCACCTGGGCCGACTCTGCTGATGGGATCACGTTCCACCGCACCGAGGTGCCGCCAGTGGAGCCGGACGCACGCTGGTACGAGACGGAGGACTCCTACGACTGGCACGACGTCGCCTGGCGCGACCCGTTCGTCTTCCGGCACGACGACGGCCTGTGGCACATGCTGTTCACGGCCCGAGCCCGCGCCGGGCGCCCCTCCGCGCGCGGGGTCGTGGGGCACGCGGTCTCGGGCGACCTCGACACCTGGGAGGTGCTCCCGCCGCTGACCGAACCGGGATCGGGTTTCGGCCAGATGGAGGTGTGCCAGCAGCACACCATCGACGGGCAGAACTACCTGGTCTTCTCCTGCAAACCCGAGCACGTCGCCCCCGGCCACGTGGCGCCCGGGGCTGGCGGCCCCCCGACCGCTGGCATCTGGCTGGCTCACGGCGAGAGCCCGCTTGGCCCGTGGGACGTGGCCGGCGCACGGCCCATCGCCCAGGACGAGCTGTACGCCGGCCAACTCGTGCGCGACGCCGGCGGGGCATGGTTCCTCACCGCGTTCCTCGACGAGATCGACGGCGCATTCCGGGGCGAGGTCGCCGATCTCGTGCCGTTCGAGGACGTGTTCGGCTAGGAACGGCGGGGACATCCTCCGCCGAGACCGGTCCTGACGCTCGAGACCGGTCGGTCCACCGACCGGTTTCGCACACACTGACCGGTCTCGGCGAAAGACCCCGGCGCGGGGCCCACCCGCGCGGGACTCACCGGCGCGGGACTCAGCCCGCCACGGCCCGCTTCCACTCGATTTCGTGGTGGACCCGCAGGTAGGCCGCCCGGTAGACGAGCAGAGCCGCGCCGAGCGCAGCGACCTACAGCGTCACCAG
>JBQGOU010000307.1:0-3978 GCA_052086865.1 Cellulomonadaceae bacterium | reverse complement strand
CGCGACGACGTCGGCCAGGACGGCACCCGGGACGCGCAGGCCCAGGGCCCACATCACCGACGCCAGGTCCTGGCCCTGCATCGCGAGGAATCGGGCGCCGACGGCAGCCACCTCGGCTGCGCGGTCAGAGGATCCGTCAGCGCCGGCCGCGCAGCCGGGGCGTGCATCTCGCCGCGCCGGGCTCCGCGCGCCCAGGCCGAGAGCCTGCATCCGTGCTGCGCGGAGCCGGGCAACCGTGATCATGGCCACACGGTACGGTCCGGCGGCCGCGTCCGCCTCAGCGCCGCGCGGCGCACCGCACACACCGGCGCGCGGCGGGCCGGGCCTCGAGCCGGGCCGCGCCGATCGGTTCCCCGCACACCTCGCACACCCCGTATGTCCCGGCCTCCAGGCGCTCGAGCGCGGCCTCGGCCTCCGCCCGGTCGGCGTCCGCCTGACGCGCCAACGCGTCGACCTGGGAACGCTCAAAGGCGATTGTGGCCCCTTCCGGGTCATGCTCGTCATCCGCGTTGGTGTCCGCCGAGGCGGCGACGATCTCGCGGAACGCGCCGCGCAGCCGCTCGGCCCGCTCCTGCGCGTCGCTGCGCAGCGCGCGCAGCGCCTTCCTCGTCTCCTGGGTGGACGTCACCAGCCCATCGTGCCACCGCCACCGAATCGGCGCGCTCCCCCTGATGCCCTGTGTGCCCCCGTGGCCTAGGCTCGACGGATGGACGTGTCACTGCGCAACGTGGAGGCGAGCGACCTCCCCGACTTTTTCGGTTTCCAGAGCGATCCGGACGCGAACACCATGGCCGGATTCACCGCGGTCGACCCCGGCAACCGGGACGACTTCGACGCGTTCTGGCGCCGCGTGCTGGGTGGCGACAGGTTCCTGGTGCGCACCATCGAGGTCGAGGACAACGACACTCTCGGCGCCCAGGGGACAGCGCGCCCCGGCGGGTACGTCATGGCGTACACCGACGACGACGGCTTGCGCGAGGTGCGCTACTGGATCGACCCGGCGCTGTGGGGCAAGGGCGTCGTCTCCTCAGCGCTCGCGATCTTCCTAACCGCCGAGACGCACCGGCCGCTGCACGCGGAGGTGGCCTCGGACAACGCGGCCGCGCTGCGCGCCCTCAAGCGCTGCGGCTTCGTGGTCACGGGCACGGACGTGGCGTACGCCCCGGCGCGCGGCGCCGCGGTGGAGCGCACCTCACTGCGCCTCGACTGAGCGGACCTGCCCAGCCGAGCCGAGCCGAGCCCAACCGACCCGGCATACCCGGCCGCGGGTGAGCGTCACGACGCAACCGGCGCGTCGCCCATCCGGCCCCGACGGAACCGCCGATGATCGAGGGATGCATGCGAGCACCCTCGACGCCTCCGGCCCGCCACAGGCGTTGCGCCCACGGATCGTCGGCGTTGACCTCGCCAGGGGCCTGGCCGTCCTGGGGATGTTCGCCGCCCACATCCTCACCACCCCGGCCCTGACCTGGGACCCGGCCACCTGGTCGAGTGTGGTGCACGGTCGCTCCGCCATCCTGTTCGCCGTGCTCGCCGGAGTCTCCGTCGGCATCGTCTCGGGCGGGTCCCGCCCCGTGGGCGAGCCCGAGCTCGCCCGGGTCCGTGTGCGGGTGGTGGTCCGCGCCGTGGCGCTGTTCGTCCTCGGCGGGGTGCTCCAGGCCTTCGGCTACGTCGCCGTGATCCTCGAGGTGTACGCCGTGCTCACAGTGGCGGCGTTACCCTTCCTGCGCTGGCGGGCCCCGCGCCTGTTCGTCCTGGCCGGCGTTCTCGCACTCCTCACCCCACCCCTGACGTTCGCGCTCGACACGTTCGCGTGGGCCTCAACCCCTGGCATCCTCACGCTCGCGATCTCGGGAACCTACCCGGCCCTGATCTGGATCACGTTCGTGGTCCTCGGGCTGGGGATCGGGAGGTTGCGGCTCGGCTCCCGGCGCGTCGCGGGGGCGCTGCTCGCCGCCGGCGCCCTCCTCGCGGGCGTGGGCTACGGCGCCGGCTGGGCGAGCGCACAGCTGACGCCCGCGGATCCGCAGACCGCCACCGCTGGCTCGGCGAGCTTCTCCTGGGACGGCTCGGAGCCGGCCGCCGTGCCCGGCCAGGACGTCGACCTGGCCGACTACGAGTGCTGGGGAGAGCAGGGCACCAGCTGGTACTGCGACCCGGTGTCCTGGCAGGGCCAGGGCGATCCTGAGTATCTGGACCTCGGGGTGGCGGACGCGGATCCGGGGGCGTTGGAGCGGATCTGGGACAGCAGGTGGCGGCTCACCGGCGCCGAGGCGCACAGCGGCGCCCCCGGAGAAGTCGTCGGGTCCGCCGGTGTGGCGCTGGCCGTGATCGGCGTGTTCCTGCTGCTGCCCAGCACCATCCAGCGAGCGCTGCGGCCGCTCAGTGCGGCAGGCACCATGTCACTGACCCTGTATGCGGCGCACATCCCCGTCGTCGCGCTGCTGCAGGACACGATGGCCCCGCACCGCACCGCGTGGTTCTGGGGCCTGGCAGCGCTCGCCCTCACCTTCGCGTGGTGCTGGCAGCACTGGGTGGGCGGCAAGGGGCCGCTCGAACGACTGCTGGCCCTGATCGTCCGGCGCACGACGACGCCGCGCGCCGACCCTGCGGCTCCTGCGGCTCCTGCGGGAGAATGACGCGTGCACCACGACCCGACCCGAGCGCTCCGCGCACCCACGCTCGGCGCGGTCGACGCCCTCGTGGTCGACTGCGCCGCCTGCCCGCGCCTCGTCGCGTGGCGCGAGCACGTCGCCCGCACTCGCCGCGCGGCGTTCGCGGACCAGACCTACTGGGGCCGGGCGGTGCCCAGCTTCGGCGACGAACTCGCTGGCATCCTCGTCGTCGGCCTCGCCCCGGCCGCCCACGGCGCCAATCGCACAGGGCGAATGTTCACCGGGGACCGTTCGGGCGACTTCCTGTTCGCCTCGTTGTTCCGCACGGGCTTCGCCTCACAGCCGACGTCGACCTCGATCGACGACGGACTGAGGCTCACCGGCGTGCGCGTCACGGCGCCCGTGCACTGCGCGCCGCCGGACAACGCCCCGACCCCGGCCGAACGCCGCACCTGTGCGCCCTACCTCGCCCGCGAGCTGGAGCTGATGGCGCCGACCGTGCGGGTCGCCGTCGTCCTCGGCGGGTTCGGGTGGCAGGCCCTGTTCGCGACGCTGGCGGAGCAGGGCTGGTCGGTCCCTCGGCCGCGTCCGCGCTTCGCCCATGGGGCCCAGGTCCCGCTCACCCACCCCGACGGGCGCGCGCTGACGATCCTCGGGTGCTTCCACGTCAGCCAGCAGAACACCTTCACCGGCCGGCTCACCCCCGCGATGCTCGACGAGGTGTTTACCACCGCCCGCGCGCTGGCCGGGTAGCACCGTGCTGGGCTCTTGGGACCCGGCCATGGTCGCGATACGACAAACGCCCGGACCGTGTGGTCCGGGCGTTCGCCGTGCGGGTGGCAGCTGAGGGATTCGAACCCCCGAAGCATGACGCGGCTGATTTACAGTCAGCTCCCTTTGGCCGCTCGGGCAAGCTGCCGTGCAAACGCCGTGCACGGCAGGAAAATCCGTCGTGCGCACGAGTGCAGGGCAACGATACTAGACGTCGTCGGTCGCACGGAAATCGTCCGCGCCGGCGGACACGGCCCGCACGACCTCCCGCTCGGACGTACGATGCCGCGGTCCACACCATTCGAGCGGACCCGTGCGGCCGCCCCCAGCGCGCCGGACACCGGCTCGGCCCCCGGAGGATCCCCACATGGTCTTCATCGTCACCACCAACGACGTTCCCGGCTACCGCATCGACGCGGTGCTCGGCGAGGTGATGGCCGTCAGCGTGCGCTCGCACAGCTGGGGCCAGAGCTTCTCCTCGGGTGCGCCGCTCCAGTCCGCCGCGCACGCACGCGAAGGACGCTGACGCCGTGGCACGCTCGCCGCTCGACCCGGCCGCAGAGCCGAACCCAGCCGCCCGCGCAGCGAGCAT
>JBQGOU010000306.1:0-3982 GCA_052086865.1 Cellulomonadaceae bacterium | reverse complement strand
ACGAAGGACGGGGAGGGAAAGGTGACCGTCGCCGGCCCGGCGTCGTCGATCAGGCGCTGCAACCGACGTCGGGCACGGGTCAGCCGCACCGAGAACGCCGCCCGCGTGCACCCGAGCACCTGCGCAGCCTCCCGGCCGGTCAGGCCGTCCCACGCGACGAGCGCCAGGGCCTCCCGGTCGGCGTCGCTCAGGCGCGACCAGGCCGAGCGCAGGTCGAGGCTCGTGGCCGCGAACGAGATCTCGTCGTCGGTCAGGGGCCGCTCGTTGCCGGCGCGCAGCTCGAGCCGCCGGCGCCGGGCACGTGCCCGGGCGTCGTTCGCCAGCAGGTTCCGGGCGACGCCGAACAACCACGACCGCACCTCGCGCGGCACCTGGTCCCAGCGCTTCCAGGCGACGGCGAAGGTCTCGGCCGCGAGGTCCTCGGCGACGTCGGCGTCGGTGCGTCGCCGCAGGAACGCCAGGACGTCCGGGTAGGTCTCCCGGAACACCTCGGCGAACACGGCATCCGTCTCGGACGTCATCGCAACCCGCTCTTCCCTCTCATGCTCGTACCTGGTCCTGGGCGTCCGATGTGCAACAGGTGAGTTCAGCACCCGTGGTGGAGGACGGCGCCTGTACATGGCCGGAGGGCCAGGTTCCGTCACGCTCGAACCATGTGAGGTATCTCACACCGATCCAGCGTGACAAGGGACCCCGCTGCGCACATGTCTGAGCATGAACCTCGCTCGCCGCATGCTCTCGAACCCTGCCGTAGCCTTGTCGGCAGCGCAGTCCGTCCGAGCCCGGTCGACCACGGCCGTTCGGCTCTACGCCTCAACGAGTGGAAGCGGATCATCGACGTACCCAGCACCGGGGGCTCAGAAGGCCGCGGTGAGCCTGGCGGTGGGCTACGTCAGAATTCTCAGCACGACGAGCTACTGACCGATGACGACGAGCCGGACGACGAGCCGACCGCCCGCCACGACTTCGTGGACCTGGTGCGCACCATGACCCCCGAGCTGCTGAGCTACTGCGGCCGACGCCTCGACCACGACCTCGCGGAGGAGGTGGTCGCCTCGGCCTTCGAAGTCGTGTGGCGCCGCTGGCCATCGCTGCCGCCGGACGACTCGGGCCGACGCGCCTGGGTGTACGAGACGACCAAACGCCTCATCCACGCGGAACGCAGGCGGCACACGAGACGGGCACGGCTGATCTCCACGCTGGGTCCGATGGCGACGGCCGTGGCGCCGACGACGGCCGACGAGGTGCTCGCTCGGGAGCACGTCGAGCGCGCGCTGACCCGGCTCCCGCCCGACCAGGCCGCGGTGGTGCACTGCGTGGTCCTGCAGGACCTGAGCGCCCAGCAGACGGCGCAACGTCTCGGGATCAGCGCCACTGCCGTCACCTCCCGGTTGAACCGCGCGCGGCCCGCGCTGCGGCGGCTGCTCACGACGTGGAAGGAGGGTGGTCATGCCGAGTGGCGACGAAATAACCGCCGAAGAGCGCGACGCCGAGCTTGCGGCCGCCCGCCTGCGCGACACGCTCGGCCTGCCGCTCGACCAGCTCGACCCCGGCGAGCGCATCCTGGCACGCGTGCTGAACCGCGTCGAGCACGGCGATGCCGGTGACGAGAGTCGAACGCTCGCGCCCGCGAGCGCCGCCCCCGGGGCGTCCGTGAACGCCGTGCGCACGACACGACGACGCCGGTGGCCGCTCGTGGCCGCTGCAGCGGCGGCCGTCACCGTCGTCGCCGTCATCACGCAGGCCCTCGGCCCCGCGACACCCGCGCTGGCCTCGCCTCCGCACCTGGCCTACTCCCTCGCCGCGCCGCAGGACGCCGCGCAGGCGCCCTCGGCCCGCGACGTCCTGTCCGAGGTCGCCGAGACAGCCGGGGAGACTCCCCCCACCGGCGATGGCGACGTCATGTTCACGAGCTCCTACGGGTGGTACGAGTGGCGCAACGAAGGGACGAACACAGCGGTGATCGCGCCGATCTCGTTCGGGTACTGGATCGCGCCCGACGGCTCAGGCCTGACGGAGCAACGCACCGGTCCGCTTCTGCGCGCGGACGGGACGATCGACCCGGACCCCGGCCGGGAGTACGAGGAGACGAGCGGCGACACGTTCGCGCCTGGAGAGGGCGCCTCCGCCAGGTATCCCGACACGTTGCCCCTCGAACCGGATGAGCTGCGCGACGCGCTCCTCGACCCGTGGGGGGCGGACCTGTCGCCCGACCCCTCGTTGCGCGCTGCGCTGTTGATCGACGAGATCCGCTCGCTGAGTACCACCTACGTTCTCGATGAGGACACCGCGGCTGCGCTGTGGCACATGCTCGCCCAGGAGGAAGCCGTCGTCACCCTGGGAGAAGCGCGCGACCGCATCGGCCGGACCGTCGTGGCCGTCGCCGCGCCTCCGCTCGACCTCGGCGCCGGCCCGTCCGTGACAGTTCTGCTGATCGACCCCTCGACCGGGCGTCTGGTCGGCGACGAGATCGTCACCCTGAGCTCCGAGGCCCTCGACGTCACCGAGCCCACGGTGACGGGCTTCACCACAATCGTCGAGGCCCGATTCGTCACGACGATCGGTCAGGCACAGGGTTGACCAACCTGGCCTGGTCTAGCTAGGCTGTCTCGCATGACGGTCGTGAACGTCCAGGAGGCGAAGACACGGCTCTCCGCGCTCCTCGCCCAGGTGGAACGGGGTGAGGAGGTCGTCGTTGCGCGCGCCGGCGTTCCCGTTGCACGGCTCGTTCCGGTGGATCTCGCCTGGCGCCGGCCGTTCGGAGCGCTCGCGTTCGACGTGCCCGACTCGTTCGACGACCCCCTCCCCGAGTCCGAGCTCACCGGATGGGAATGACCTACCTGCTCGACACCCACGTGGTGCTGTGGCTGCTCGGCGCGCCGTCACGCCTCGCGCAGGGGCTCCGCGACGAGCTCGCCGACCCGCAGACGCGGCTGCTCGTCTCCGCGGCGAGCGCCATGGAGGTCGCCACCAAGACCCGGCTCGGCAAGCTCGACGTCGGCCATACGCTGGTTCCGACGTGGAGCCGCCACCTCGAGCAGATCCGCGCCGAGGGGCTCGCGGTCACCACGGCGCACGCACTGCTCGCCGGCTCGATGGCCTGGCCGCACCGCGACCCCTTCGACCGGCTCCTCGTCGCCCAGGCCCTGACCGAGGGTGTCCCCCTGATCTCCGGCGACGCGGCGATGACGGCCGTTCCCGGCCTGCGGCTCATCCCCCCGACCTGAGGCCGCGCACGATGCGGGCCCGCACTCGTCGTCGCGTGCCCGGAACCATGCAAGGACGCAGGGTGCAGGCGGGAGGGAGGCGGATGACGTGGCAGCGATCGGGAGTACACCCCGAGCCGTCGAGTGTGATGCACCTCACGCCCCTCGTGCGTGACATCCACGTGCCCAACGGACATGGCACGGCCTTCACAACGCCCGCGCACGCCCTGAGGCCAGGGCCCACAACCTCACGGTCAATCTGCGCTGCTCGTGGAGCGGCTGGACCTCGACGCGCTCCGCGGCGTCGAACCGGCACGTCCTGACGGCGCTCACCGCGGCGCTGGCCGCCATCCCGTTTCGGACGGTCGCGCTGGACTTCGGCGGGACGCACGAGGTCCTCGACCCGGCGGACACGATCCGCGAGATCCGGCCAGGTCAGCGCGTGGACGCGTGGTCCCGGGCGATCCGGCGGTGACCTGACACCCGTTGACCGTCCGTCGGCCCGCCGTCAGCGCATGAGCCCAGCGGGCCCGCCGAGGTCGGTGCTTCACGTACCGACGTCGACGTGTCCCGAGCCGTCGGGACCCTGCCACGCGACGGTGGCCGCGCCGCTCGCGAGGTCGACCGTGAGGATCGCGGCCGCCTCGGGCTGGGCCTCACCGCGGCGCACCATCGTCAGGCGTGCGCCGTCCAGGGTGACCTCGACCGGCCCGTCGAAGGCCGGCACGGTGTTACGCAGGCGGCACAGCTCGAGCAGGCGCTGCACCACGGGCCGG
>JBQGOU010000305.1:0-4027 GCA_052086865.1 Cellulomonadaceae bacterium | reverse complement strand
GCGGTCATGATCGTGCTTGCCGTGCCCCTGACCAAGGCCTTCGTCCCGACGGTCACGCCCGCCGTCGGGCACGCCGTCGGCCAGGTGCTGGTCGCCATGAGCCTCGGCCTCGTCCCGCTCGGCATGATGCTGCTGATCAAGTGGGTTTTCTTCGCCTACGAGGACGGCCGCACGGTGTTCTGGCTGCAGATCCCGATGTCCGCCGTCCTGGTCGGTGGCTCGCTGCTCGTCATGGCTCTCGCCCCGCAGCAGTGGTGGGTGGTCGGCATCGCCGGGTCGATGGCCGCCTCGAACGCCGTCACGGTCGCGCTGCGGGCACGGGCCCTGCACCGGATGCTCGGTGGGCTCGACGGCGCCAGGCTGCTCAGGTTCCACGTCCGCGCGGCCCTGGGGGCGCTGGTGGCCGCGGCCATGGGCTGGGGCGTGCTCCGGCTCTTCGGCGACCTGTACGGCCTGTCCTGGGGGCGCGCGGTGCTGGTGTGCGCAGCCGTGGGTCTGGTCATGCTGATCGTCTACATCGCGATGCTTCGCCTCCTGCGCGTCACGGAGCTCACCGCGCTCGTCGCCCCGCTGCGGCGCAAGCTCCGCATCCGGCGCTGACCTGTCCTGCCGGGGCGGTCCGTGACCGTAGGATGGTGCGGTCGGGCCTGGCACAGTCGGAGGGAGCCTCGTGGATGCGTTGACGTCGGGCACTCTGCTTGCCGACCGCTACCGCATCGCCCAGCGCGTGGAGAGCGACCTCGTCGACGTCGAGGCCTGGAGCGCCGAGGACCTGATCCTCGAGCGCACCGTGCGGATCGCCGTCCTGACGGGTCCCCGCGCGGAGATCGCCCTCGACGAGGCCCGCCGCGCGGCGCTCGTCACCGACCGCCGCCTGGCGCGCGTCCTGGACGTCGGAACCGCCCAGGACCGCCGGTATGCGGTGCTCGAGGACGTCACCGGGGCGACGCTGACCGGACTCGTGGTCGAGGCGCCGCTGCCCGCGGCACAGGCCAGGGCCATCGTCGGCGAGGCAGCCTCCGCGCTCGAGGCGGCAAGGACGCGCGGGCTGCACCACCTGGCGCTGCGGCCCGACGCCGTCCGCATCACCGACGGGCGGGTGATCGTCACCGGGCTGGGCATCGACGGGGCGCTGCAGGTCTTCGACCGCTCGGACGCGCTGTCGGACTCCCGTGCCGACGCCGTCGGGCTCGTGAGCCTGCTCTTCTACGCCCTGACGGCACGCTGGCCCGGCCATCACCTCGAGGAGCTGCGGCTGCGGCCCGAGCTCCTGCCCCCCACGACCGAGACCACGGATCCACGCGAGCTCGTCCCCGACGTGCCCGACGACCTGGCGCAGCGGTGCGTCGAGACGCTCGCACACGACCGGACGGCGGGCCCCCGCACGGCGGGCGACGTCGCGGACCGCCTGGAGCCGTGGGGTGCGGTGACCGCGACGCCACCACCGGTCTTCTCCGCGGTCACGCCCGTGCACACCACCTCCGACCAGCAGACCGGCGCGGCCGAGGCACCGGACGCACCGCGCCGCATCGTGCGCCAGTCGATCCGCTCGGCGCAGTCCACGTCCGCCCCCCGGCCGGGCACCCCGCCGCCGGCGGCGCCGCGACGCACCAGCCGGGTCCTGCGGACCTCCATCCTGTCCTCGGGTGCCGCGGCGGGCGGTGCCGCGGGCGGTGCCGCGGCCGGCTCCGGGGCGAGCGGAGCGGCTCCCGCCGCCGGGAGCGGTGCACCCTCGGCCCGGTCCGCGGCTCGCACGTCCGGCGCCGGCGGCACGGCAGGCTCCGCGATCTTCGCTCCCACCACGCCCGGGCGTCCGGGCGGCGACACGGCGCCGGGTGGCGGGGCGTCCCCGATGTCCTTCGACGACCTGGTCGAGTCACCGCGCGAGTTCCGCCGGTTCCGTTTCAACCCGACAAGCCTGACGCTCATCATCGTGCTGGTCGCCGTGCTGGTCGGCGCACTGCTCGCCTTCCAGGGCGTTCGCGACGGCCTCAGCAGCCCGTTCTCCGACCAGACCGGGGAGCGTCCCGTGCCCACGGCCGAGGAGACCGGCGAGGACGAGGCGGAGGAGCCGGAACCCGAGCCCACCACCACGACCCCCCCGGTCAGGCCCGTCATCGCGTCGGGACAGCAGCTGGACCCCATGGGCGACGGCAACGAGCACCCGGAGGCGGTGGACAGGGCCTACGACGGCGATCCGTCGACGTACTGGTTCACCCGCACCTACAACTCGGCGACGTTCGCCGGGATGAACCGCACCGGCATCGGCTACGCCGTGGAGCTCGAGGAGCCCGCCCTGGTGTCCACGATCTACCTGAGCACCAACAACACGGGCGGCGAGGTCGAGATTCGTGCGGTCGACGCGGACGATCCCACGGAGGGCTCCCCGCTCGCCGTCGAGTCCTTCTCCGAGGAGATGACGATCACGCTCGACGAGCCGGTGGAGACGCAGAGCATCGTGCTGTGGTTCCCCGAGCTGCCGCAGGCGGCGGACGGCGGGAACCGGGTGGAGCTCCGCGAGATCTCCATCACCTGACGCTTTTCGGGAACACCGGCCCGAGGGCCGGTGTTGTGGCCATAGCAGACATGTACACCGACGAGGAGCAGCCGTGAGCGTCACCCCGCAGAACCAGCACGAGACGCGGAACATCGTCATCATCGGGTCCGGCCCGGCCGGGTACACCGCCGCGATCTACGCGGCCCGTGCCGGACTCGAGCCGTTGGTCCTGGCCGGTTCGGTCACGGCGGGCGGCGCCCTGATGAACACGACCGAGGTGGAGAACTTCCCCGGGTTCCCGGACGGGATCATGGGCCCCGAGCTGATGGACAACATGCGCGCCCAGGCCGAGCGCTTCGGAGCGCAGGTGGAGTGGACCGACGCCGAGTCCGTGGACCTGAGCGGCTCCGTGAAGAGCGTCACGACGGTGGACGGCGACACGTACACGGCCTACGCCGTCATCCTCGCGACCGGCTCTGCCTACCGCGAGCTCGGGCTCGAGGACGAGAAGCGACTGTCCGGGCACGGGGTGTCCTGGTGCGCCACGTGCGACGGCTTCTTCTTCAAGAACCAGCACATCGCGGTGGTGGGCGGGGGCGACTCCGCCGTGGAGGAGGCCACCTTCCTCACCCGCTTTGCGGAGAAGGTCACGATCGTGCACCGCCGTGACGCCCTGCGGGCCTCGAAGATCATGGCGGACCGCGCCGCGGCGGACCCCAAGATCTCCTTCGCCTGGGACAGCGAGGTGACGGCCATCAACGGCGAGTCTCGCGTGACCTCCCTGACCCTGCGCGACACCGTCACCGGGCTGGAACGCGATCTCGACGCGACGGCGCTGTTCGTCGCGATCGGCCACGAGCCGCGCACCGAGCTCGTCAAGGGGCAGGTGGACCTGGACCCCAACGGGTACATCACCGTGGACGGGCGCAGCACGCGCACCAACCTCGCGGGCGTGTTCGCCTGCGGCGACGCCGTGGACCACACCTACCGCCAGGCCATCACCGCGGCCGGCTCCGGGTGCGCCGCGGCGCTCGACGCGCAGCACTACCTGACCGACCTTGCCGACAGGTCTGGCCAGACCGATCTGGCCGGGACCCCGCGGCAGCCCGACCCCGAGGACCTGCCCCTCGCGCTCGAGGAGATCGGTTGAGCACGGTTGCCGTCACGGACGCCAGCTTTCGCACCGACGTCGCCGGTTCCACGCTTCCTGTGCTGCTCGACTTCTGGGCGCCCTGGTGCAGCCCGTGCCGCCAGCTCGCGCCCGTGCTCGAGGAGCTCGCCGAGGCCTACTCCGGCCGGCTCACCGTCGCGACCCTGAACACGGACGACAATCCTCAGGTCACGGCTGTCTACGGCGTCGTCTCGATCCCCACCCTGGCGCTGTTCCGGCACGGCGAGCTGGTGCGCTCGATCGTGGGGCCGCGGCCCAAGCCGGAGCTGGTGCGCGAGATCGACGCGCTCATCGCGGGCTGAGCTCCGACACTCCCGGCCGAGGGTGGCGCACGGCATGCCGCACGCCCCGACAGAGGT
>JBQGOU010000304.1:0-4049 GCA_052086865.1 Cellulomonadaceae bacterium | reverse complement strand
CCAGTTGCCCAGCGCATAGCGCGGCAGCAGCGGGGTGGGCCCGGTCAGCCGGAAGTAGTCCTGCAGGGCGCCGGTGAAGTCGCGCCCGTGCCCGAAGAAGTACAGGTCCCGCCCGCCCGCTGGCCGCGGGCCGATCCACCCGTCCGCGGTCATCAGCGCGGTCGCCGAGTCATCCAGCACGCTGAACCCGTAGGTGGACAGCAGCCCGTCCTCCAGGTCGCAGGCGCCGTCGACCTCGTCCAGGGTGCGCACGGTCCCGCGCAGGTTGCCGCGGAACGGCAGCGTGTCCGGGAACTCCTGGCCATAGCGCCACGTGGCGTAGTGGGGGTCGGGGGCGTTACGCAGCAGCGTGACGCTCAGGCCCGCGGGGCTGAACTCCTGCTTGTCGTAGACCAGGTGCAGCTCGCGCGTGCGGATCTCCAGGCGATCGCCTGTGTCCGTGACACGGAACTCCGGCGTGGTCAGCGCACGGTCGACGACGGCCTGGGTCGCCTCGTCCACGAACGTGCCGTCCGGATGCCACTCCATCCGGATCAGGCGGTCCGTAAGCACCGTGAAACGGTACGTGGGGCCGACGACGGTCGATTCCGGGGCCGCCGGCGCGGGACGGCCATCGCTCAGGGAGAACACGTGCGCAAGCCTTGCACGCTGGGCGCGCGCACCGCCAGCGGCCGGCCGCCTGGGCGAGCGCCCGGGCGGGCGCCGCCGGGATAGCGGAGACCGCACCCCGTGCGCGCCCTGCGCGCCCAAGAAACCCCGGCCGCGCCCATAGAATCGGGCGCGTGACACCCTCCCGGGCGGCCGTGGCCCGTCCCGTCCTCCTGTCCTGGCTCGGCGCGCTCGCCCTGGCCGCGGTCTACCTCGCCGTCGGCGCGGCAGTCGACGCGCTCGACGCGAGCTCGGGCCTGTCCGCAGTGACGACGGCCGTTCTGCTCACCGCACCCGTCGTCGTCGGGGTGGCGGCCTGGGCCGGGCTGCGTGGCACGTCCACCGCCCAGGCGAGCACCGAGGCCCGCCTGCGTCGCGGCCTGGTCGCGCACGTGTTCGCCCTCGGCTCGGCCGAGCGGGGGCGCGCCTGGACCGGGCGCACGGTCGGCACCGCCACCGACGGCGTCGAGCGCTCCGCCGCCTACTCGGCCACCTTCATCGGACCGATGATCGGCTCGATGACCATTCCCGTGCTCACCCTCGTGGTCCTGGCCGTGACGGTCGACGGGCCCACCGCGGGGTTCCTCGCCATCGCCCTGCCGGTCATCCCGCTGTTCATCGGCGGCTTCCAGAAGGCGTTCCGCAAGGTCTCGCGCCGCTCACGCGAGGCCGCCCGGCGCCTGTCCGCCCAGTTCCTTGACGCGTTGCAGGGGCTGGGCACGCTGCGCGCCCTGCACGCCGGCGGCGTCGTCGGAGCGCGCCTGGCGCAGGCCGCCGAGGAGCAACGCCGACGCACCATGCAGCTGCTCGCCGGAAACCAGCTCGTGCTGCTGGTCACCGACGCCGTGTTCTCCCTGGCGATGATCACGACGGCGACGGGACTGGCCATCGTCCGCCTGCGCGACGGTGCGATCACCCCCGGCCAGGCCGTCGCCGTGGTGCTGCTCGCCACCTTGCTGCTCGAGCCGCTGGACCGGATCGGGCAGTTCTTCTACATCGGCATGGGCGGCATCGCGGCAACCAAGGAGATCCGCGGTTTCCTCGCCCAGCGCCCGCCGTTCGCCCCCGGCGACGTCGACCCGGGCGAGAGCGCCCGCACCGTGGACCTGGACGACGTCGACTTCGCCTACGACGACGCCGCGCCGGTGCTGCACGGGGCCGGCCTGCACGTGGCGGACGGCGAGGACGTCGCCCTCGTGGGGCGCTCCGGCGCGGGCAAGACGACCACGCTCGAGCTCGTCCAGGGGTCGTTGCAGCCGCAGTCCGGCACGGTTCGCCTGGGCGGACACGACCTGGCGCGCACCACCCCGCACTGGACCCGGCGCCAGAGCGCCGTCGTCGCGCAGAGCACCTATCTGTTCACCGGCTCGCTCGCCGCCAACCTGCGGATCGCGGACCCGGTCGCCTCCGACGATCGCCTGTGGCAGGCGCTTGAGGACGCCCACCTGGCCGAGGAGGTGCGGACCTGGCCGGACGGGCTCGGCACGCTCGTCGGCGAGCGCGGGCTGGCGCTCTCCGGTGGGCAGGCGCAGCGCGTGGCGATCGCCCGCGCGCTGCTCAAGGACGCCCCGATCGTGCTGCTCGACGAGCCGACGTCGCAGGTCGACCTCACCTCGGAGCGCGCAATCCTCGCCGCGCTGGAGCGACTCACCCGCGGGCGCACGGTGCTGACCGTGGCCCACCGGGCCTCGACGATCTCCGGGGCGGACCGCGTGGTCCGGGTCGCGGACGGGGTGTTCGTGGAGGTGCAGTCGTGACCCCTCCCCCCTCAACGCGCCGCGAGCTCGTGCGCTGGCTGCTGCGCCTGGCCCGGCCCACGCTCCCCCCGCTCGGGGTGTCGATCGCGATGCGGATCCTGCAGCTGCTGTGCGGGGCCGCGCTGCTGGGGGTGGCGGTGCGCGGTGTCGCCTCGGGCGCCGCGCCGTGGCCGGTCATCGGGCTGATGGTCGCCATCGCCCTGGTCAAGGCCGCAGCGCGCTACCTCGAGCAGTTCGCCGGGCACTACGTGGCGTTCAAGGCGCTCGCCCGGTTCCGGGTGTACTTCTACAACCGGCTCGAGCCGCAGGCGCCCGCCGCCCTGGAGGGCCGGCGCAGCGGCGACCTGCTCTCCCGGGCGACCAAGGACGTGGACCGGGTGGAAGTGTTCTTCGCCCACACCCTCGGCCCCGCGGTGACCGCGGTGGTGGTACCGGTGTCGGTGGTCGCATGGGTCGCGCTGACCATCGATCCGCTGCTCGCCGGGGTGGCTCTGGTGGGCTGGGTGGCCATCGGCGGGCTCGTGCCTGCCCTCGGCGGCCGGGCCGCGCTGCGCGCCTCCCGCGCCCTGCGCAGTACGCGCGGGGAACTGGCCCAGCACGTCACCGACTCCGTCCAGGGCGTGCGCGAGGTGCTGTCCTTCGACTACGGGGACCGGCGCCTGACCGAGCTCGACGAGCTCAATGCGCGCGCCGGCGCGGAGCTCGCCGGAATCGGACGCTGGGTGGCGCTGCGCCGGGGGCTCAACGCAACGCTCGTCGCGGCGGTCCCCGTCGTCATGCTGCTGGTGGGCAGCTCAGCCGTGCGCGCCGGGGAGCTCATGTGGGCGGATCTGGCCGTCGCAATCGCCGTCGTCGTCGGGACGATGCCGGCCGTCCTGGCGGTGGAGGACTTCTCCGCGGACCTGGATCAGGCCTTCGCCTCCGCGGCGCGAGTTGCGGAGATCACCGAGGCCGCCCCGCCGGTCCCCGAACCCGCCACCCCGGCCACGCCGCCGACGACCGACCTGGCGATCGTGTTCGACCAGGTGCGCTTCGCGTACCCGGCGCGCACGGACGGCGGCGCACCCGGCGACTCCCCCACCGGCGCAACCGCGGAATCCGCACGTGGGACGGTCAATAGCGGTCCACAGCGCGGAATCCGCGATCGGGACGGCGGGGCGGCGGAGCCCGGCGTCGCCGCGCAGGGCCAGGACGTCCTGCACGACGTCGATCTGACGCTGCCCGCGGGCCGCACCACAGCCGTCGTCGGGGTCTCCGGCTCGGGCAAGTCGACGCTTGCGTCGCTGGTCGCACGGTTCTGGGACCCGGCGTCGGGTCGCATCAGCCTGGGCGGCGTGGACCTGCGGGAGCTGGCGGACCCGGATCTGCGGGCGCTGGTGGGTGTTGTCGCGCAGCGCCCCTACCTGTTCAACGACACGATCGAGGCGAACCTGCGCCTGGCCAAGCCGGACGCAACCGACGCCCAGATGGCCGATGCGCTGCACCGCGCCGCACTCACCGAGACCATTGCGGCGCTGCCGCAGGGACTGGCCACACGTGTGGGCGAGCAGGGTGAGCTGCTCTCCGGCGGCCAGCGCCAGCGTGTCGCGATCGCGCGGGCGCTGCTGCGCAAAACCCCCGTGGTGATCCTCGACGAGATCACCA
>JBQGOU010000303.1:0-4077 GCA_052086865.1 Cellulomonadaceae bacterium | reverse complement strand
CTCACGGAGGACGAGCTGGCCGCGCAGGAGCTGGCCGCCGATGAGCTTGCGGAACCGTCCTACGCCGCGGACGAGCTGGCCGAGGACGCGCTCGTGGCGCAGCAGATCGCGGCCGAGGACCGCGCCGAGGACGAGCTGGTGGAGGACGAGCTCGCCGAACGCGCCCTCGCCGCGCAGGAGCTGGCGCAGGACGAGCTCGAGGTGATCGACGAGGACCCGCGCGGCACGCGCGACTGAGCCCTCAGATCATCGGCGCCCTCAGATCATCGGCGCGGTGAGCGCGAGGAAGCCGACCGCGGCGGCCAGGGCCCAGTAGGTCGCGACGTCGACGTTCCGGCTCCGGACGGCGATCCCGGCCGGGCCGGGACGTCGTCCGGTCGCCCGCACCGCGCCGCAGACGACCAACCAGCCGGCCAGGACCAGGGCGCCGGGGCCGGCCCCGCACGCCCAGGCGATGATCGTCGCGGCGGCGACGGCGCCGGCCCCGGCCCACACCCAGGCGTTCTCGCGCAGGCCCAGGTGCTGGCGTGCCGCATGCTCGGGTGGTTCGGGCCGCAGCACGGGCGCCTCGACATCGTGTGTGTCCACGCGGTGGAGACTACCGTGGGCCCGTGATTGCACCCAGAACCGTGACCGTCGTCGGAGCGGGTCTCGCCGGAGCCCGCACGGTCGCGGCACTGCGCGCGCGCGGCTACGACGGCCGGATCCACCTGGTCGGCGCGGATCCGCTGCCCCCCTACGATCGCCCGCCGCTGTCCAAGCATCTCTTCGACCGGCCCGCACCCGTCTGGCTCCGCGAGGACCTGGACATCGATGTCGCGGACCTGGCCGACGACGTGCGGCTCGCCACCGCGGCGGGGTCGCTGTCGGTGTGTGCAGGCCCGCCCGCCGCGCGGTACCGGACCGAGCTCACGGACGGCACGGGCCTGGAGACCGACGCCGTGGTGATCGCGACCGGGTCGGTGCCACGAACGGTGCCCGGCTGGGCGGGCGTGCGCACCCTGCACACCCCAGCGGACGCCGCCGTCCTGCGAGAGCGCCTGGGGGACGCCGGGCATCTGGTGTGCATCGGCGCGGGGTGGATCGGCGCCGAGGTGGCCGGAGTGGCGGCCGCGCACGGTGCCCGCGTCACCGTGCTCGAGGCCGGGCCAGCCCCGCTGGCGGGCGCACTGGGCCAGGTCGGAGCGCTGACCGTGCCCTGGTACCGCGACGTCGACCTGCACACCGGCGTCCGGGTCGCGGCCGCATCCGAGCGCGAGGTCCGGCTTGCGGACGGGCGCACGATGACGGGTGACGTGGTGCTCGCCGCAATCGGCGCCCGGCCGGCCACCGACTGGCTCGGCGGCTCGATCGCCGGTCAGGTGCCGCTGCGCGCCGATGGGACGATCGCCGTGGACGCCGCGCTCCGTCCGCTCGACGCGGCCGGGCTCCCTGTCCCCGCGCTGGCGGGCGTGCGTGCCGTGGGTGACGTCGCGATGCGGCGCTCGGTGCGCCACGGCAACGTGCCTGGAGGGCACTGGGATGCCGCGCTGCGCGGGCCCGAGGCAGCCGTCGCCTCACTGCTCGGCGAGGACGGCACCCCGCCCGATCCGGCGCCGTACGTGTTCTCGACCCAGTTCGGCCACGAGCTCGTGCTCCACGGCCACCCCGGCGCACGCGACAACGTGGTGCTGCGCGGCGACGTCGACGGCGCCTGGACGGCGCTCTGGTTCGTGCCCGGCAGCGGTCCGCGCCCCCTGACCGCCGTGCTCAGCGTCGACCGCCCGCGTGACGTGGCCGCGGCCCGCCGCCTGTTCCGCGCCGAACACCTGCCGCGGCTCGACCCGGAGTCGGCCGCGGACGAGACAGCCCCGCTGCGCGCGGTTGGCTGACGCCGCGCAGCGGGGCGGACCACCCAGGGCGGGGCCGAACGCTCCCCCGGGGGACCTCAGTGCGCGAAGTGGCGGGTCCCGGTGAGGTACATCGTCACGCCGGCGGCCTGGGCCGCGGCGACGACCTCCTCATCCCGGATCGAGCCGCCGGGCTGCACGACGGCGCGGACCCCCGCGTCGAGCAGCACCTGCAGCCCGTCCGCGAAGGGGAAGAACGCGTCGGAGGCCGCGACGGCGCCGCGAGCCCGCTCCACGTCGCCCGTGTTCGCGCGTTCGACGGCCAGGCGGCAGGAGTCGACGCGGTTGACCTGCCCCATGCCCACGCCCACCGAGGCTCCCTCGTGCGCCAGCAGGATCGCGTTGGACTTCACGGCGCGCACCGCACGCCAGGCGAACTCCAGGTCGGCCAGGGTCGCGGCGTCGGCCGGCTCGCCTGCGGCGAGCGTCCAGGCTGCGGGTGCGTCCCCCGGCGCGTCGATCGCGTCCCGGTCCTGGACGAGCGTGCCGCCGCTGATCGGGCGCAGCTCCCGGCCCGTGCGCTCGGGCACCGCGGCACGCAGGATGCGCAGGTTCTTTTTGCGGCTCAGCACCTCCAGCGCCTCCGGCTCGAAGTCGGGAGCGACGACGACCTCGGTGAAGATCGGTGCGATCTGCTCGGCTGCGGCGAGCGTGATCGGGGCGTTCGCCGCGATGACGCCGCCGTACGCCGACACGGGGTCGCAGGCGTGGGCGCGTGCGTGCGCGTCGGCGATCGTCTCGCCGACGGCGATGCCGCACGGGTTGGCGTGCTTGATGATCGCCACGGCCGGGCCGGCATGGTCGTAGGACGCGCGGCGCGCCGCGTCGGCGTCCACGTAGTTGTTGTAGCTCATCTCCTTGCCGTGCAGCTGCTCGGCTCCGGCGAGTCCGGCGCCGCTGCCGTCGCGGTAGAGCGCCGCGCCCTGGTGCGGGTTCTCGCCGTAGCGCAGCACGTGCGCGCGCTGCCAGGTCGCACCGAGGACGTCCGGCTGACCGCCGTCGGCCGCGAGGGCGTCCGGGGCGTAGGTCGTGGCGAACCAGTTCGACACGGTCACGTCGTACGCCGCGGTGTGCGCAAAGGCGCGGGCCGCGAGCTGCTTGCGCTGGGCGAGGGTGAAGCCGCCGTCGGCCAGGGCAAGGGTCACCTCGCCGTAGGACGCCGGGTTGACGACGACGGCGACGCTCGGGTGGTTCTTCGCGGCGGCACGGACCATGGACGGCCCACCGATGTCGATCTGCTCGACGCACTCGTCCGGGCTCGCCCCTGAGGCGACCGTGGCCTCGAAGGGGTAGAGGTTGACGACCACGAGCTCGAAGGGGACGATGCCGAGCTCGTCGAGCTGGGCGAGGTGCTCGGACTTGCGCGTGTCGGCGAGCACTCCGGCGTGTACGCGCGGGTGCAGGGTCTTGACGCGCCCCTCGAGGCACTCGGGGAAGCCTGTGAGCTGTTCGACGCCGGTGACGGGCACACCCGCGGCGGCGATGGTCGCAGCCGTGGAACCGGTCGAGACGATGTCGACGCCGGCGGCGTGCAGGGCCTGGGCGAGCTCGACCAGGCCGGTCTTGTCGTAGACGCTGACCAGGGCGCGGCGAACGGGGCGGCGGGAATCGGGCGCAGATGACACGTGTCCTCCAGAGGTTTGACTACCAGGCCGAACACCCAGGCGGGCGACGCTCGGCGGGGGACACCTCGGTCGCTTCCCGGTGGTTGGCTCCACCTGCGCCAGTCGCGACCGTCCCCGATCCTACCAACCGCCGCCCCCGGCCCTAGCACCCCACGAGCGGTCCCGGTACCGTCGGGGTATGACTATGAACGAGCGCCTCGCCGCCGCCTTTGCCGACCAGATCACCCTCGAGCTGCAGGCCTCGATCGTCTATCTCCAGCTCGGCATCGTCCTGGAGGATGCGGATCTGCCCGGCATGGCCGGCTGGATGCGCCTGCAGTCGGACGAGGAGCGCGTGCACGCCGCGAAGTTCATCGACCATGCGACGGACCGCGGTGAACGGCCCCAGATCGGCGCGATCTCAGCGCCGACGTACGCCGGGATCACGGTGCTGGACGCCTTCGAGGCGTCCCTCGCGCACGAGCGCAAGGTGTCCGAGTCGATCCGCGACCTGTACCGGCTGGCGCAGGAGACCGGGGACATCGACTGCGTGCCGCTGCTGCACTGGTTCATCGAGGAGCAGA
>JBQGOU010000302.1:0-4090 GCA_052086865.1 Cellulomonadaceae bacterium | reverse complement strand
CCGCCGGCGCCCGCATCGCCGCCGAGCTCGGCATCGAACGCGTCCACGCCGGCGTCGCCCCCGCCCAGAAGGCCGACGTCGTCCGCGAACTCCAAACGGCAGGGGAGAAGGTCGCGATGGTCGGCGACGGCATCAACGACGCCGTAGCCCTCGCCACCGCCGACCTCGGGCTCGCGCTCGTCTCGGGCACCGACATCGCCCTCAAGGCCGCCGACATCATCCTCGTCCGCGACGACCTCCACGTCATCCCCGACGCGATTACGATCTCTCGCAAGACCCTGCGCACCATCCGCACCAACCTCGGCTGGGCCTTCGGATACAACATCGCCGCGATCCCGATCGCTGCTGCGGGGTTCCTGAACCCCCTCATCGCCGCCGCCGCGATGTCCCTGTCCTCCGTCCTCGTCGTCTACAACAGCCTCCGCATCCAGCGCGTGCGCAGCACCCGGTAAGCAGTCGAAGTCGAGAGGTGGATGTGCGTGGAACTCTTCCTGCCCTTCTCCTTCGCGGCCCTGCTCTACGTCCTGATCCTCTGGATCGCCGCCCTCACCACACCGCCACGGCCGCCCCAGCTCCCAGACCCCACGCTTCGCGAAGAGTGGGACTCTGCCGTCTTCCGTATCCGCAACAGCGTCGAGCGCATTCGCCGAAAATGGCGACGCCGCCGCTGACGCACTCGAGACGAGAGCGCCACGCGCGGAACCCGTGAGGCAAGAGGTGAGCCGGGCGTTTTGACGCGAGCTCCTTCGCTCTACTACTGTGACTACTACATGTAGTAGAGATAAGGTGTGTGGCATGCTGTCTGACCCGGTGCTCCAATGGGTGCTGACGCTCACCTTCTCCGCGACCGCTGCGTATTCGGCGCTCCGGCTTGTCAACGACCGTAAGCCGTTGCTGGTCGTCGGCGATTCCTTGCACCTCGTGATGAGTCTCGCGATGATCGCCATGTGCTGGCCCTGGTGGGCCGTGATCCCGATCCTCCCGCAACTGCTCGTGTTCATCGCCGGCACGATGTGGTTCGTCCTGGTGACCGTGCTCCAGTCGCAGCGCCGCATCCCCCGGGCGTCCGTCGGCGGGCACAGCGCCTGGCACCAGGTGGCCCACGCGACCATGATGCTCGCCATGGTCTGGATGATCCTCGCCATGCCCTCCGGCACGGACTCCGCCGCGCACACGCACCACCACGGGGGCCTTGACCTGTGGGCGGCACTGACCGGCGTCGCCATCACCTCAGCACTGGCAACAGCCGGAGTCATCTTCCTCGTCGAGCTCATCCGCTGCCTGCGCGGGCGCACCACCTGGCTCGGACACACCGGAGACGTCGCCTCCGGGACGCTCATGAGCCTCGGCATGGCCGCCATGTGCTGGCCCATGATCACTGGCTGAACACTCCTGCAACACCAACCACACCGCCCGCCGCTGCTGGTGACGGGCCCACGAGAAAGAGAGACACCATGAGCACACGACGCACCAAGAGGCCCGCGCTGATCGGCGCGGCCGCACTCGCGGGCGCTGCCGCGCTCGTTCTGGGCGGGGCGGTCGCCGCGAGTGCGCACGTCAGCATCGCGGAAGGACCGGTCGAGGCAGGGTCCTACTCGATCCTCACCTTCGGGGTCCCGCACGGGTGCGACGGGTCGGCCACCACCGAGGTTGCGATCCAGATTCCCGACGGGATCAACGCCGTCACCCCCACCCGCAACAGCCTCTACACGGTCGAGAAGGTGATGGAGGATCTTGACACCCCGATCACCGACAGTCACGGCAACGAGGTCACCGAGCGGGTCGCGCAGGTCGTCTACACCGCCACGACGCCGCTCCCCGACGGCCAGCGGGACGCGTTCGAACTTTCCCTGCAGATCCCCGAGGACGCCGCCGACAGCACTCTGTACTTCCCGACCGTGCAGACCTGCGAGCAGGGCGAGACCGCCTGGGTGCAGATCCCCGAGGACGGCCAGGACGCCCACGACCTCGACGCACCCGCCCCGAGCGTCAACGTGGTCGCCGCCAGCGACACCGCATCCCACGGCCACGACGACGCCACCGAAGCGACCGCCGACGGGCACGACGAGGACTCGACCTCCGCGGCAGCACCCGCGGATCAGAAACCCCTCGTGATCACCTCCCTCGCCGTCGGCGGCATCGGCCTGATCGTCGCCGTGATCGCCCTGCTGAAGGGACGCAAGAAGGCGTGAGCATCCTCATCGCCGGGAAACACAGGTCGCAGAACCGCCTCCGTGGAGCGCTTCGCGTGCTCGCCGCGCTTCTGCTGGGCGTGGCGTTCGTGCTCACGGGAGCGCAGGCGGCATCCGCGCATGCGGAACTGCTGTCGACGACGCCCGAGGACGGCGCCGCGCTCGACCAGGCACCTGCCGAGGCGGTGCTGACGTTCAATGAGCCCGTGCAGCTCATCAATGGCAGCATCCGCTTGTTTCCCGGCGATGAAGACCCCCTCACCCTCGACGCGCACGTCAGCAACACCAGCGTCGTCGCCGCGCTCCCTGCCGACGTCGACGACGGCGCATACGCCCTGAGCTACCGCGTCGTCTCTGCCGACGGACACCCGATCTCCGGCGCGATCACGTTCACGATCGGCCAGTCCGCGGATGACCACACCAGCGCACCGGTCGTGGAAACAACGACACCGCAGGACACCTCTTTCGCCGTCAGCGCCCTGACAGCGCTGCAGTACCTCTCGCTCCTCGTCTTCGCCGGCCTGCTCCTCTTCGAGCGCCTCGTGCTGCGCAGCGTCTCACCGCCAGGGCACCGGACGCTCACCATCATGAGAGCCACCGGCATCGCGGCGGTCGCGGCGTCGCTGCTGCTCATCCCCGCTTCGGCGCTCAACGTGACCGGAGAACCCCTCGTCGCCGTCATCGACCCGGCTGCATGGTGGACAGGTACGCTCTGGGCGCCGGTGGCTGCGGCAGCCGTCGTCTGCGCCGGGGTCGTCGGAGCCACACTGCTGTCAAAGCGCAGCAGGCAGCATCGAGGAACCCACTTGCTTGGCGTGCTGTTGACGCTCCTTGCCCTGGCCGCGCCGGTCCTCGTCGGGCACACCCAGCTGATGGAACCGCGCGCCCTCATCATCGGCGCCGACATCGGACACCTTCTCGCCGGTAGTTTCTGGATCGGAGGAGTCCTCGGCCTCCTTCTGTTCCTCTCCTCCGCACGGGGGACCGGCAACGGCACCGCGCCGACGCTTGCTGTGAAGGTCGTGCAACGGTTCTCCCGTCTGGCGGTCTGGAGCGTCGCCATCCTCGCGGTCAGCGGCACGATCATGGGCATCATGATCGTCGGAAGCTTCGACACGCTCGTCACGACGAGCTACGGACTCACCCTCCTGCTCAAGATCGGGATCATCATCCCCGTCATCGCTATCGCCGCCTACAACAGGCTCCGGCTGCTCCCCAGGATCTATTCACGACCGACCGCCCGCATGCAGTGGCAGACACTGAATCGAACGCTGGCCTACGAGGCCGCGCTGCTCGTGGCCGTTCTGCTCCTCACCGGATTCCTCACCAACCTCAGCCCCGCACACGAACATCACGACGACAGAGCGGGAAGCGCGGCCAATACCACGCAGACCGTCACCCTCGATGCAGACGCCCAAGGGCTATCTCTCCGAGGTGAACTCGAACCAGCACTGACCGGCGAGAACGAGATCACCTTCACACTCGAATACGACGGCGAATCCGTTACCCCCGACGAAGTCAAGATTCGTACGCGGCTGCCCGAACACGACCTTGGGCCGTTCGAAGCCGCCGCAGAACTCGACCCCGCCGCCGGCAGCTACTCGGCGCAACTGGACATGCCCGTCGCGGGGGAGTGGCAGGTACAAGTGATCGCGCGGGTATCTACGTTCGCCGAACCTATTGTGAGCATCCCGATTTCGGTGCGTTAGGGAACTCTCGCGACAATGCTGGTGATCGCGACAACCCCAGTCTTAACAGATTCCCGCGCTATCCGGATACGTACCTAGCTGTAGAGGAACGCGGATCGTATGCCGGCCGTAAACCCCACGTAAACTCCCGAAGGGGGGTCTGATGCAGGAACTGGTGACAGTTCTGGTTAGGCCGCGAGGGCCAGGTCG
>JBQGOU010000301.1:0-4141 GCA_052086865.1 Cellulomonadaceae bacterium | reverse complement strand
CGCACCCCGGGGTGGCCGGGGAGGACGAGGTCCCCACCGGTGACCCGGTCGCGGTGGCCCGCGGCGGTGTGCAGACGGCGACCTCGCGCCAGCACGACGTCGTCATCATCGACACCGCGGGCCGGCTGGGCGTGGACGCCGAGCTGATGCGGCAGGCCGCGGACATCCGCGACGCCACGCAGCCGGACGAGATCCTCTTCGTCATCGACGCGATGATCGGCCAGGACGCCGTCGCCACCGCCCAGGCCTTCGCCGACGGCGTCGCGTTCACGGGCGTCGTGCTCACCAAGCTGGACGGCGACGCGCGTGGTGGTGCCGCCCTGTCGGTCGCGCGCGTGACCGGCAAGCCGATCCTGTTCGCCTCGACGGGGGAGAAGCTCACCGACTTCGAGCCGTTCTACCCCGACCGCATGGCCTCGCGCATCCTCGACATGGGTGACGTCCTCACCCTGATCGAACAGGCCGAGAAGGCCTTCGACGCCGATCAGGCCGAGGCGATGGCTGCCAAGGTCGCCGGCGGCGAGGACTTCACGCTCGAGGACTTCCTCGTGCAGATGCAGGGCATGCGCAACATGGGCTCGATGAAGAAGATGCTCGGCATGCTGCCGGGCATGGCCCAGATGCGCGAGGCGATCGAGAACTTCGACGAGCGTGAGGTGGACCGCGTCGAGGCGATTGTGCGCTCGATGACCCCCGCCGAGCGGCGCGCCCCCAAGATCATCAACGGCTCCCGCCGTGCCCGCATCGCCAAGGGTTCCGGTGTCACCACCACGGACGTGAACCAGCTGCTCGAACGGTTCGCGGGCGCGCAGCAGATGATGCGCCAGATGGCCCGCGGGGGCGGCAAGGCCATGCCCGGCATGGGCGGGCTGCCCGGTATGGGTGGCAAGAAGTCCCGCGGGAAGATGGCTCCGCAGCCCAAGAAGCGCGCCAAGGCCAAGTCCGGCAACCCCGCCAAGCGCGCCGCGCAGGAGAAGGCGGCGGCGGACCGCGCCGCCGGCATCGGTTCCCGCGCCGCGCAGGGCTCGGCCTTCGGCCTGGGGACGGCCCCGGGGGGCGACCAGCCCGTCGAGCTGCCGCCCGGCTTCGAGAAGATGCTGGGCAAGTAGCGTGCCCCCCGCGCCCGGCACCGACGCCGCACCCCGTGACCTGCACCTGCACGGCCATGTGCAGCTCGACGAGGACACGGTGCTCGAGGACGCGTGGGTCCTGGACGGTCGCCTCTGCCTGGCGCCACCGCCCGCGGGCACGGGCACAACCCGCATCGACGGCTGGGCGATGCCGGGCCTGGTCGACGTGCACTGCCACGTCGGGCTGGACGCGGACGGCCCGACGTCCCCCGAGACCGCCCGCCGTCAGGCGCTGGCCGACCGTGACTCCGGGGTGCTGCTCATCCGCGACGCCGGCTCGCCTGCGGACACCGCCTGGGTGCACACGCGCCCGGAGCTTCCGCGCCTGATCCGGGCGGGGGCGCACCTGGCTCGCCCCAAGCGCTACCTGCGCCACTACGGTCTTGAGCTCGAGCAGGTCGCCGAGCTGCCGGACGAGGTCGCCCGGCAGGCCGCGCGGGGCGACGGCTGGGTCAAGCTCGTCGCGGACTGGATCGACCGCACCGAGGGCGCGGCGGCCGACCTGCGCCCGCTGTGGCCCGACGACGTCCTGGTGCGCGCCATCGCCGCCGCGCACGCAGGTGGGGCGCGCGTCACGGCGCATGCGTTCTCCACCGAGGCCGTCGACGGACTGCTCGACGCGGGGGTTGACTGCCTCGAGCACGGCACCGGACTGAGCCCCGAGCAGATCGACCGGGTCGTGCGCGCCGGCATCTCCGTCACCCCGACACTGCTGCAGATCGGTCAGTTCGAGGCCATCGCACGCCAGGCCGACGGCCGCTATCCCGTCTACGCCGCGCATATGCGCGCCATGCACGCCCGCCGGTACACACAGGTGCGCACGCTGTTCGAGGCGGGCGTGCGCCTGCTCGTCGGCACCGATGCGGGCGGCACGATCGCGCACGGGCGCGTGGCCGACGAGTGCGCCGAGCTGGTCCGAGCGGGTGTGCCCGCCCCCGACGTGGTCGCGGCCGCGAGCTGGGCGACCCGCGCCTACCTCGGCGTGCCCCCGCCCGCCCCCGGCCAGGTCCCCGACCTCGTCGTCTACCCCGCCGACCCGCGCGCGGACATCCGCGTGCTGGCCCAGCCCGCCGCGGTCATCCTGCGTGGTCGCATCGTGGCGGGAAGTCTGGCAGAATAACCCCTCGTACTCGGCATGCCCGGCCCCTCTCTCCGCGCAGCGCCGTGTCCTGAACCACCACCACGTGTCGGCCCCACCGAGATGTGGCACGGTTCGCCCACATCATGAGAACCAGGAGAGACCACCACAGTGGCCACCAAGATTCGCCTCAAGCGCCTCGGCAAGATCCACAGCCCCTACTACCGCGTCGTCGTCGCGGACTCGCGCACCAAGCGTGACGGTCGCGTGATCGAGGAGATCGGCAAGTACCACCCCACCGAGGAGCCCTCGCTCATCGAGATCACCTCCGAGCGTGCCCAGTACTGGCTCGGCGTCGGCGCCCAGCCCAGCGAGCAGGTGCTCGCGCTGCTGAAGATCACCGGTGACTGGCAGAAGTTCAAGGGCCTGCCCGGTGCTGAGGGCACGCTGCGGGTCAAGGCCGCCAAGGTCGACCCGACCGCGGCCGTCGAGGCCGTCGCGGCCGACGCCGAGAAGGTCAAGGCCAAGGCTGCCGAGCAGGCCGCCCAGGCTTCCGCCGAGCCGGCTGGTGCCGACGAGGCCGAGGAGCAGGCCTGATGCTCGCCGATGCTCTCGAGCATCTCGTCCGCGGCATCGTGGACAACCCCGACGACGTCCGGGTCACCGCCAAGGACCTGCGTCGCGGCGAGCTGCTCGAGGTGCGCGTGAACCCGGCCGATCTGGGTCGGGTCATCGGACGCTCCGGGCGCACCGCCCGGGCGCTGCGCACCGTCATCGGCGCACTGTCGACCCGTGGGCCGGTCCGTGTCGACGTCGTGGACGTCGACCGCCGCTGAACGCCCGCTCATCCAGGCCCGTCCCGCCACGGTGGGACGGGCCTGTTCGTCACCTGCCGAAGGAGCACCATGCGTCTGACCGTCGCCCGGATCGGCAAGGCGCACGGCCTGCGGGGCGAGGTCGCGCTCGACCTGCGCACCGATGATCCTGCCGCCCGGTTCGCCGTCGGCCAGGTCCTGGACACCGAGCCGGCGTCCAGGGGCCCGCTGACCGTGCTGCGCACCCGCGACCTGAACGGGCGCTGGTACGTGCAGTTCGCCGAGGCGGGCGACCGTGACGCCGCCGAGGCCCTGCGCGGTGTCGAGCTCGTCGCGGACCCGCGCGTCGACGAGGAGGACGCCTGGTACCCGCATGAGCTCGCGGGGCTGCGCGCGGAGCTGGCCGACGGACGCGTCGTCGGCGAGGTCGCCGGCCTCGAGCACCTGCCCGCGCACGACGCGCTCGTGGTGCGCGAACCTGACGGCACGCGCACTCTGATCCCCTTCGTCCGCGCGATCGTGCCCGTGGTCGACGTCCCGGGCGGCCGCGTCGTTCTCGATCCACCGGGCGGCCTGCTCGCCGCCGACGCCGCACGCCTGGAGGTTGCGGAACCTCGGCCGGGCTCGGACGCCGAGGAGGGGTGAGCGCGTGCGCATCGACGTCGTCTCCATCTTCCCCGACTACCTCGCCCCGCTCGGGCTATCCCTGGTGGGCAAGGCCTGTGAGACGGGTCTGATCGACCTGCGGGTGCACGACCTGCGGTCATGGACCACGGACCGCCACCGGACCGTGGACGACACGCCCTTCGGCGGCGGCGCCGGCATGGTGATGCGCCCCGACGTCTGGGCGACGGCGCTGGACGACGTGCTGGCCGCTCCGGCCGGCGCGAGGTCCGCGGACGCGCCCCCCGAGGTGGCCGGCACCGCAGCCGGGACCGTGCTCGTCATCCCGACGCCGTCGGGGCGCCCGTTCACCCAGGAGCTTGCCGGTGAGCTGGCGGACGCCGAGCGGCTCGTGTTCGCCTGCGGTCGCTACGAGGGCATCGACGCACGCGTGGCGGAGCGGTTCGCCGCAACCGGCCGCGTGCTCGAGGTGTCCATCGGCGACTACGTGCTCA
>JBQGOU010000300.1:0-4156 GCA_052086865.1 Cellulomonadaceae bacterium | reverse complement strand
ATGTGCTGCACCTTCGGCGACCTGACCGACGTGCAGTGGTGGCGCGAGCTGCAGCTGCCCACCCGGTCCGTGCTGGGCCGTGACGGACGCATCGTGCGCGAGGTGCCCGCATGGCTCGCCTCGGACCGCGCACGCGAGCTGTTCGCCCGCATCGAGGGCACGACCACCTTCACCGCCCGGAAGACGGTGGTCGAAGCGCTGGCGGAGTCCGGGGACCTGATCGGTGCGCCCGTGCCCACCCAGCGCAAGGCCAACTTCTTCGAGAAGGGCGACAAGCCCCTCGAGATCGTCACCAGTCGGCAGTGGTACATCCGCAACGGCGGGCGCGAGGTCCCGGGTCGCGACCTGCGCGGCGAGCTCGTGGCGCGCGGGCAGGAGCTCGCCTTTCACCCCGATTTCATGCGCGTGCGCTACGAGAACTGGGTGCGCGGCCTCAACGGCGACTGGCTGGTCTCCCGCCAGCGCTTCTACGGCGTGCCGATTCCGGTGTGGTACCCCGTCGCGCCCGACGGCGAACCGCAGTGGCAGGACCCGATCGTGCCCGACGAGGCGAGCCTGCCGATCGACCCGGCCGCCGACGTCCCGCCCGGCTACACGGCCGAGCAGCGGGGCCAGGCGGGCGGCTTCGTGGGCGACCCCGACATCATGGACACCTGGGCGACCAGCTCGCTGAGCCCGCAGATCGCCGGCGGCTGGCTTGAGGACCCGGACCTGTTCGACCGGGTCTTCCCCATGGACCTGCGCCCCCAGGGCCAGGACATCATCCGCACCTGGCTGTTCTCGACGGTGGTGCGCTCACACCTCGAGCACGGCTGCCTGCCGTGGCGCAACGCCGCGATCTCCGGGTGGATCCTGGACCCGGACCGCAAGAAGATGAGCAAGTCCAAGGGCAACGTCGTCACCCCCATGGGCCTGCTGGAGGAGCACGGATCGGACGCCGTCCGCTACTGGGCCGCGGCGGCGCGACTCGGCACGGACGCCGCCTTCGAGATCGGGCAGATGAAGATCGGCCGCCGGCTGGCGATCAAGATCCTCAACGCCAGCAAGTTCGCGCTGTCCTTCGCCGGCTCCGGCGAGGTCCGCCTCGAACCCGCCCTGGTCACGCGTCCGATCGACCGTGCGATGCTCGGCGGGCTGGCGGACGTGGTGGACCGGGCGACCGAGGCGCTGGAGACCTTCGACCACACCCGGGCGCTCGAGCTGTGCGAGACGTTCTTCTGGACCTTCTGCGACGACTACCTCGAGCTGGTCAAGGACCGCGCCTACGGCACCGGTCCCGACGACGACAGTACGTCGACCATGTCCGCGCGCACCAGCCTCGCACTCGCGCTGGACACGCTGCTGCGCCTGTTCGCCCCGGTGCTGCCGTTCGCCACGGAGGAGGTCTGGTCCTGGTGGCGCACGGGGTCGGTGCACCGCGCACCCTGGCCCACCAGCGCAGACCTGCGCCGCGCCGCTGGCGCGGCCGACGTGGCGCTGCTCGGGACGGCCGGCAACGCCCTGGCCGCACTGCGCAAGGTCAAGTCCGAGGCCAAGGTGTCGATGCGCACCCCGCTGCTGTCGGTCCAGCTCGCCGTCCCGCCGGCGCGCCTCGAGCACGTGCGCGCGGCCGACGACGACGTGCGGGCCGCCGGCCGCGTGACCGGGGCCCTCGAGCTCGTCGTGGCCGCCGACGGGCAGACCGACCCGGCGGTGCAGGGCGGGCTGGCCGTCCTGCACTCGGAGCTGGGCCAGGCCGAGCCCCGCAAGCCCCGCTGACCCGTACGCCGGCGGACGCGTAGACGCGTTCGCCGGCGCGGCACCTCCTGCGGCCGCCGCCGCCCGCACCCTCGAAAGGGACCACTGTGCGCGAGTTCCACTCCCCGGACCTGAACGACTTCCCCGTCGATGCGACGATCAGCGACCTGCTCGCCGACCGGGTGCGCCGGGCGGCTGACCAGCCCCTGATCGACCGCAAGGCCGGCCTGGGCCGCAGCTGGCTGCCTGTGTCCGCCCGCTCCTTTGCCGACCAGGTGCGCACCACCGCGCGCGGACTGGTGGGGCACGGCGTCAAGGCCGGGGACCGCGTGGCGATTATGTCCCGAACCCGCTACGAGTGGACTTTGCTGGACTTCGCGATCTGGGCGGCCGGTGCGGTGCCCGTGCCGGTCTACGAGACCAGCTCCTCGGACCAGATCGAGTGGATCTGCTCGGATGCGGGCGTCACCCTCATCGTGGTCGAGACCTCGGCGCACGCTTCGCTGGTCGAGCACGCCAGGGCGAGCCTGCCCGACCTGCGTGAGGTCCTGGTCATCGACGACGGCGCCATCGAGCAGCTGCGGAGCGCGGGGACGCATGTCCCGGACGCCGAGGTCGACGAGCGCACGGGCACGGCCTCCGGCAGCGATCTCGCGACGATCATCTACACCTCGGGCACCACGGGGCGACCCAAGGGTGTCGAGATCACGCACCGCAGCTTCGTCTACCTGGCCCGCAACGGCGTGAACTCGCTGGGCGAGATCTGTTGCGGTCCGGACCGGCGCATGCTGCTCTTCCTCCCGCTCGCGCACGTCTTCGCACGGTTCCTGCAGGTCGTGGTGATCACCTCCGACTCCGTGCTGGGGCACACCCCGGACACCAAGAACCTGCTGGCCGACCTCGCCGGGTTTCAGCCGACGTTCCTGCTGGTGGTCCCCCGCGTCCTGGAGAAGGTGTACAACTCCGCCGAGCAGAAGGCGGGGGGCGGCGCGAAGCTGAAGATCTTCCGCTGGGCCGCGAAGGTGGCGATCGAGACCTCCCGCGCCCGGGCCGCCGGGCGCAAGCCCTCCCCCGTCCTGCAGGCCCAGCACCAGGTGGCCGAGGCACTGGTCTACCGCGCCCTGCGGGCCGCGTTGGGCGGTCGGGTCACCTACACGATCTCCGGCGGCGCGCCGCTCGGCGAACGTCTCGGACACTTCTACCGCGGCATCGGTCTCACCGTGCTCGAAGGATACGGGCTGACCGAGACGTGCGCCCCCACAACCGTCAACCGTCCCGGCCTGATCAAGATCGGCACCGTCGGACCCGCCTTCCCCGGCACGGGGATCCGGATCGACGCCGACGGCGAGGTCCAGGTCTGCGGGGACAACCTGTTCCGCTCCTACCGGCACAACCCTGAGGCCACGGCCGAGGCCGTCCAGCACGGCTGGTTCCGCACCGGCGACCTCGGCTCGCTGGATGAGGACGGCTACCTGCGCATCACCGGCCGCAAGAAGGAGATCATCGTCACCGCCGGCGGCAAGAACGTCGCCCCTGCGGTGCTCGAGGACCGCCTTCGCGGCCATCCGCTCGTCAGCCAGTGCGTCGTGGTCGGCGACAAGGAGCCGTTCATCGGCGCGCTGGTCACCCTGGATGCGGAGATGTTGCCGGGGTGGCTGCGCACACACGGCCTGGCGCCCATGGACGTCGCCACCGCGGCGCACGATCCCCAGGTGCTGGCCGCGCTGGACCGCGCGGTCGAGCGGGCCAACACCGCTGTCTCACGGGCGGAGTCGATCCGCAAGATCCGCGTCCTGACGACCGACTTCACCGAGCAGAACGGCTACCTGACCCCGTCGTTGAAGGTGAAGCGCGTACTCGTGCTGCACGATTTCGCGGACGACATCCGCGCAATCTACGCCTCGAAGCGGACCGGACCGGACCTCGGCTGACCGTCCTCGCCGGGTCAGTGCGCCCGGCGCATGCGGGCCGGGTCGCCCGACTGGCTCGGCGCCCGCTCCCCCGGCGTCTCCTCGTCGTGCCAGCGGAGGGTGGCCCCCACGCCGTCGACGACGTCCGGGGCGTCCTCAGGCAGGAAGGTCAGGCCGGCGTCCTGACCCAGCGCCGCCCGCACGAGCGCCACAAGCGCGTTCATCTCGCGTGCGTTCTGCGTGACACCGATGTCCGCGAGCTCTGCCTCGGTGTCCGCAAGCTCGAGCGGGGCGCGGCCCACCCACACCCGTCGCCGCGCCACGGGGCCGTCGCGCAGCGCGGCCTCCCCCACGAAGAGCTCGGCCACCTGCCCCTTGCGCAGCACCTGGAGCACCGCGTCGAGGGAGGAGACGGCGTCGGTGCCGCGGCCGAGGCCCTCGCGCAACTCGCCGAGGCGCAGCTCACGGCGGCGTTCACGGCAGGCGTGCAGCGCCGCGCGCACGGCGGC
>JBQGOU010000299.1:0-4164 GCA_052086865.1 Cellulomonadaceae bacterium | reverse complement strand
GCGGTCAGCGTGTTCTTCACCACGGCGTAGGTTGCGTTGCCGCTGAGCGACCGACGCAGCTGCTTGAGCTGCGCGACGGTGAGCCCGCGGTACTCGGTCAGCACGGCCGCGTTCGACGCACGGAACTGGTCCGTGAGCTCTGCGACTGCGGCTGCCTTGTCCGGCCTCGCCATGGCAATCCTTCCGATGGTGGTACCGCTGGCCCCTCGCGAGAGGACCCACCCCGGCAAACAAGAAGGGCCCCGCGCAGTGCGCGAGGCCCACGGACCCGCCCGCCGTGCGGGACTGGGTCGATCGGTCGCACCTGCGCCGGCCCCCGTCCTGGACGGAGCTTCGGTCGAGCGCCGCCCGAAGGCAGCACGCGACAGACCTGCGGTCTGTGGTAACCCTGCGAAGATACCCCCTTCTCGCGGCGGCGCCAAATCCGGCCGGGCCCTGCCCAGCAGGACTACCGTGGGCGTGGGACCGCCCCCTCCCGGACCGGTTCCGTCACCGCGAGGAAAGGTCGTCCCGTGCCCGCCATCTCCATCCGCCGAGCACTGTCCCGCCCCCGGAGCGCGAAGGCCCCCGATGCGGCCGCAAGCCCTAGCGACGCACGCGTCGTCGAGGATCTGCGCGCCCTGCTCGGAACCGAGCAGGTGCGGGACAGCCAGCTCGACCTGGTGCGCTACGCCACGGACGCCAGCCCCTACCGGCTCATGCCTCGGGCCATCGCCAAGCCCCGTTCTGCGGCCGAGGTGGGCCAGCTGTTCGCGTGGGCCACCCGCACGGGCCACGGCCTGACCCTCCGCGCCGCCGGCACCTCGCTGAACGGCCAGTCACAGTCGGATGACGTGCTCGTGGACGTGCGCGAGGGCTTCGGCGGCACCGAGGTGCTCGAGGATGGCGCCCGGCTGCGTGCCCGCCCCGGCGTCGTCATGACCCGGGCCAACGCCGTGCTGGCCCGCCACGGTCGCAAGCTGGGGCCGGACCCGGCGAGCTCGGCCGCCGCGACCATCGGCGGGGTGGTCGCCAACAACGCGAGCGGCATGACCTGCGGCGTCCGGTTCAACTCCTACCACACGCTCGACGAGGTCACCCTCGTCCTGGCCAGCGGCACCGTGGTGGACACCGGGGCCCGGAACGCGGACGAGCGCCTGCGCGCCGCCGAACCCGCGCTGTGCGACGAGCTGCTCGCGATTCGCGCCGACATCCTGGCCGACGAGGAGCTTGTGGCCCGGCTGCGCCGCAAGTTCGCGATCAAGAACACCTCCGGCTACCACCTGGACGCCTTCTGCGACTCCGACTCCCCCACCGGGATCCTGCGCCGGCTCGTGGTCGGTTCCGAGGGCACGCTCGCCTTCATCGCCGACACGGTGTGGCACACGGTTCCGCTCGGTCGGCGCCACACCACGGCGTTCTTCCGCTTCCCCACCCTGCACCAGGCGGCCGCGGCGGTTCCTGCCCTCAACGAGGCGGGCTCGCAGGCCGTCGAGCTGCTCGACGCGGCGTCGCTGCGCTCGGCGGCAGCCGTGCCCGGCGCCCCCGGGTGGATGGCGGGGCTCGGACCGCAGGCCGAGGACGCCGCCCTGCTGGTCGAGCTGCGCAGCGACGACGACGCCGAGCTGGACGCCTTCGAGCATCGGGTGCGGGACATCGTCGCCGCCGAGGTCACCGACGGCGCCTTCACCCGCGACTCGGCCGTCTCCGCCGGGTACTGGGCGGTCCGCTCCGGCCTGCTCGCCCTGGTGGGAGCGGCCCGGCCTGCGCACACGGCACTGATCACCGAGGACGTGTGCGTGCCACCGGCCACGCTGGCCCAGGCCTGCACGGACCTCGAGCAGCTGCTGGTCACGCACGGCTTCACCGGCGCCGTGAACGGGCACGCCTCGGCCGGAAACCTGCACTTCTACCTCTACCTGGACGCCACCCGGCCCGAGCAGGTCGCCACCTACCGGGCCTTCATGGAGGATCTGGTCACGCTGATCTGCGAGCGCTACGACGGCTCGCTCAAGGGCGAGCACGGCACGGGCCGCAACATGGCCCCGTACATCGTGCGCGAGTGGGGCCAGGACGCCGTCGACCTCATGTGGCGGGTCAAGCGCGCCATGGACCCGCACGCCATCCTCGGGCCCGGGGTCTTCCTGAACACCGACCCCGAGGTCACCTACCGGAACCTCAAGTCGATGCCCGCCGTTGCCCCGGACCTCGACCCCTGCATCGAGTGCGGCTTCTGCGAGCCGGTATGCCCCTCGCGGCACCTGACCACCACCCCGCGCCAGCGCATCGCACTGCAGCGCGAGATGGCCAGACAGGGGTGGGACGGCCCGCTCGAGTCGACGCTGGTCGAGGAGTACGAGTACGGCGCCGTGAACACCTGCGCCGGTGACTCCTCCTGCGCCATCGCGTGTCCCGTGGGAATCGACACGGGCCACGCCATGAAGCGGGTGCGCCGCGACTCCTTCTCCCCGGGGGCGCAGCGGGTGGGCGAGGTGGCGGCCCGGCGGTGGGGCATCGTGGCGCCGATCGCCCGCGCCGCGGTCGGTGCCGCGGGGGTGGCCCGGCACGTCATCGGCAACACGGGGCTGCGCGCCGTCACCGACGTCGGACGTGCCGTGCTGGGCAAGGACGTCTTTCCCGGGTGGATCGACGAGATGCCCCGTGCGGCCCGCCGGGTGCCGCGCACGCGCCACGAGGGCGCCGACGCCGTGTTCTTCGCCGCCTGCATCAACCGGATCTTCGGGCCGTCGCGGCAGGCCCCGGACCAGACTGGGGTCACCGAGGCGCTCGTGCGGCTCGCCGCCCGCGCCGGGAAGCGCCTGTGGATCCCCGAGGACATCGGGGACGACTGCTGCGCGACGATCTGGCAGTCGAAGGGCCTCGACGCCGGCAACCGGGTCATGGCGGCACGTGTTGTGGAGGACATGTTCCGCTGGTCCGACGGCGGCCGCCTGCCGATTGTGGTCGACGCGTCGTCGTGCACGCTCGGGGTGACCCGGGAGGTTCTCGAGCATGTGGACGACGAGCACCGGCGCATGCACGCCGCGCTGACGATCGTGGACGCCATGACCTGGACGCTGGAGCACGTGGTGCCCTCCCTGCCCGAACACGCCACGGAGGCGATGGCGGTGATCCACCCGACGTGCTCGATGAACACGCTCGGGATCTCAGGCGATCTGGAGCGGCTCGCGGCGCAGGTCGCAGACGTGGTGGTCACCCCGGTCACGGCGACGTGCTGCGGCACCGCCGGGGACCGCGGGTTCCTGCACCCGGAGCTGACCGAGTCCGCGACGCGGGAGGAGGTGGCCGAGATCGCCGACCTGCCGGCCGATGCCTACCTGTCGGGCAACCGCACCTGCGAGCTGGGCCTCGAGCACGACTCGGGCGAGGCGTACGAGTCCGTGATCATCGCGCTGGAGCGCCTCACCAGGCCTTCATCGCCGCACGCACCGGCACGTCCGTGAGCCGGAACGGCGGGCGAAGGCTGCGGTAGGCCTCCTCCTCGCGCGGGTTGTGCACGTCCACGGTCACGAGACCGGTCTCGCCCCGCGTCACGTCCGGCCACACCACCGTGGCCACGTAGGTTCCGCCGCCGGGGAGCGCGGGTGACATGTTCAGCTCCGTCAGCGGACGCACGCTTGCGTCGGCGGGGCGGACATAGTCGAGCGGGAAGAACCACTGGCCCCCGGAGCGCAACGTCAGGTTGGTCGGCGCGTACTGCAGCCCAGGGTCGAACGACCCGCGGTAGCTCATGGCCCCCTGCGCCGCGAGACGCGGACCGACGGAGCCCACGTCCCCGGACACGTGGGTGATCTCCACCTGTCCGACCAGCAGGTCGGCGCGGCGCTCCACCTCGGCGAGCCGGACCCGGACCTGCGCGCCGTCGAGGTCGAGGACCACGCCCTCCGGGCCAGCAGCCGTCGGTCCGTCGCTCACAGCGCTCGCTCCGCCCGCCTGCTCCGGCGCCTCCTGCCTGCCCGCCTGGCCGTCCGGGGTGAACACCACCTCGACACGGCGGTTGAGTGCCCGTTCGGTGTCCCCCGTTCCGGACACCCGGGGCTCGCTCTCCCCTCGTCCGGCAACGTCGACGACGTATCTGTCGAGGTCGGCCAGGTCCGCGAAACGGTCCGCCACGGCCTGCGCGCGGCGCTCCGAAAGCTCCTGGTTGTACGCCTCGGTGTCGAC
>JBQGOU010000298.1:0-4164 GCA_052086865.1 Cellulomonadaceae bacterium | reverse complement strand
AGCTCGCTCGTCACCGACGCCCCCACCGCCCGCGCGGTGATCGCCGCGGTGGCCAGCGGCATGGTGCTCGCCGTCCAGGGACGTCTGAACGGGGACCTCGGCGCAGCGGGCGCCGGTCCCGTCGTCGCGGCGTGGTTGTCCTACGTGGGCACGCTCGCGGCCACCGCGGTGCTGGACGCCGTCGGAGCCGTCGGACTGCAGTGGCAGACCGTCGTGGCGACGGCCGCGGTGGCGGCCGCAGCGGTGCTCGTCGTGCAACGCCCGCGCCGGCTGCGTCAACGAGCCTAGCCGCGTCCGGCCAGCCCATTGCCCCTCCCTGACAGGGCTGTCATACTCAGGTCCGACGCCTCGTCCGGTTCACCGCCGAGCTCCATGAGGCGCCACGCGTCACCGATCCCCAATGCCGCCGATCTCGGAGTCGACCATCTCGCCCCAGTCTGACAGCGATGTCACGCACTGGTCATGTGCCGTCCACCCGGATGCCACCGGCCCGCTGCACGCAGGTCGTCCACCCCAAACACACTCACCGCAGTCCGGCGCCGCCCGCCCCGGGCTCCGCACCCCGCACGGAAAGCAGGACCGTTCGCCATGAGATCTCGCCCCCCGTCACCCGCTCGGCCCGGAAGTCCCCGGCGCCCTTGGCTTGCCCTGGTCGCGGCCCTGAGCCTGGTCGGCACCGGCGCCTTGATCGCCCCCGGGGCGATGGCGGCGCCCGCCTCGACGCTCGCTCCGTTCGACGCCGTCGACCAGTTCATCGGCACCGGCTTCGACCCCGCGACCAACCAGAACAACAAGCGTGGCAACGACCACTACGGGAACACCTTCCCCGGCGCCACGCTGCCGTTCGGCATGGTGCAGTCCAGCCCGACGACGTACCGGTCCTCGGACGGCGAGCAGTTCGGGGGCTACGAGTACAGCGCGGACCAGATCCGCGGATTCGGCATGACCCGGCTGTCCGGAACGGGTTGCCGCTCCCGCTACAGCGGCTTCGACTTCCCTGTGCTCCCCCACACCGGCGAGCTCGGCGACCAGGGCGTGCTGGTCCAGAACCCCGCCACCGACATCACGAAGTTCTTCCTCGACTTCGACCACGAGGACGAGGACGCGGAGCCCGGCTACTACCGGGTGGGGCTCGGCAACGGCGTGGACGTCGAGTTGACGGCCACGACGCGCGCAGCGGTCAGCACCTTCGACTTCCCCGACGGCGTCCCGGCGACACTGCTGTTCAACGCTGCGGGCAGCAACAACGACGTGTCCGCGAGCGCCATCGACGTCGACCCGGAGACGGGCACGGTGACCGGAACGGTCACCGCCAAAATCGTCTGCGCCTCCGGCCCCTCCTACACGGCGCACTTCTCCGCCACGTTCGACCAGGAGGTCGAGTCGTACGGCACCTGGACCGCGGGCGGCGTCCAGGCCGGGTCCACCTCTGCCTCCGCCACGACGGCGAAGAACGGCGCGGGCGCCTGGGTGACCTTCGCGGACGGCTCCGACGTCACGGCGACCATCGGGCTGAGCTACGTCAGTGTGGACGGCGCCGCGGCAAACGCCGCAGCGGAGGTGGGTGACGCCGGCTTTGCTGCGGTCCGCGCATCCGCGCGGACATCGTGGGAGGAGGCGCTGGGCACCCTCGCCGTCACCGGCGGGAGCGACGACGAACGCGTGAAGCTCTACACCGCGCTCTACCGCGCGCTGGGTCATCCCAACGTCTTCCAGGACGCCGACGGCGCCTACATCGGCTACGACGGCGAGACCCGCGCGGTGGGGGCCGGACACGACTTCTATGTGAACTTCTCCGGCTGGGACACCTACCGCGGCCAGGCTCAGCTCGTGGCGCTCCTGTTCCCCGACGTCGCCAGCGACATCAACCAGTCGATCGTGGACATGGTCGAGCAGTCGGGCAGGTGGACGAGCTGGCCCAGCTACAACCAGATCCAGACGAAGATGAGCGGTGACTCGCTGCAGGTCATCGTCGCGGCGACCGACGACTTCGGGGCCACCGACTACGACCGCGAGGGCGCGCTGGCGTCCATGGTCGCCTCGCAGACGCTGCCCATGACCTCCTCCAACCGGTCGGACGGCTTCCAGTACGCGGCGCTCGGCTGGGTCGACGCGGATACCAAGAACGCTGCGGTTTCCCGCACCCTGGAGTACGTGGTGGATGACTTCGCCATCGCCCAGATGGCCGGTCGACTGGGCGACACGGCCGCCTACGACCTGTTCTCCCAGCGCTCGCAGAGCTGGCGGAATGTGTTCAACGTCGACCGTCAGCACATCGACGGACGCAACCGCAACGGCTTCATGAACGTCTCGTTGACGAGCCAGGGCGACTTCTTCGAACAGTCCACCGGCAAGCAGTACGGCTTCAACGTGCCGTTCAACATGGCGGCGCTGATCGAGGCGCGCGGCGGCGCCGACGCAGTCGAGACCGAGCTGGACCGCATGCTCACCCAGCTCGACGCCGGCGCGTTCAGCGACTACACCTATCTGACCAACCAGCCCAGCTTCGGGCTGCCGTGGGTCTACCACTGGCTCGGCGCACCCCACAAGACGACCGACGTGCTCTACCGGGCCACCGAGCAGCTGTTCTCGACCGACCCCGACGGGCTGCGGGGCAACGACGACCTCGGGTCGCTCAGCTCCTGGTACGTGTGGGCGACCATCGGGCTGAACCCGGCCATCCACGGCACTGCGGACCTGCTGGTCAGTGCGCCGCTGTTCGAGAAGGTCGTCATCGACAGCATCGGCTCGGACCGCATCATCACCATCGACGCGCCGGGAGCAGGAACCACCGGAAAATACACCACGGCGCTGTCCGTGAACGGCACCCCGCAGACCGCCTCCTGGGTGGACGCGGACTTCGCGCGCACAGGCGGAGCCCTGACGCACACCCTCTCCGCCACCCCGGGCACCTGGGGCACCGGGGACACCGACGTGCCACCCTCCTTCGACCACGGCACGAACGCGCGCAACAGCGTCGGCATCACGGCCGACGGCGCGACGAACATGGGCACGCTGGACGTGGGGGGCGCGTCGCTGTCGCGCGAAGACCTGGCCCTGGCCGGTGTCACGCCCGGCGGAGTCGTCCCCCTCCGTGACAGCGGTATCGAGTTCGTGTGGCCGGACACGGAGCCCGGCCAGCCGGACCACTGGATACCCCACGGCCAGCGGATCGAGCTCGAGCCGACCAAGGCGTCGGGGATCTCCTTCCTCGGGCTGGCGACCAACGGACCGAGCCGCGGAACGGCCACGGTCCACTACACGGACGGAACCACCCAAGGCGTGGACGTGGCACTGGCGGACTGGGTGCCCGGATCGGGTGCGCCCGACGACAACCGACTGGTCGACCTGACCAAGCGCAACCGCGCGAACGGCACGTCCGACTCGGCGAAGCCGTCGCTGTTCGCGACTACGATCACGGAGCTCGACCCCACCAGGACCGTCGCGGCGGTCGTCCTGCCCACCATGGTGGATCGGGGCATCATGCACCTGTTCTCGATCGGGCTGCGCCCGGTCGACGACCCCGACGTGGACGCACCCACGTTCGCGGGAGTCGAGGAGGAGGTCACGATCGACCAGGGCGGGGCCTTCGACCCGCTGGCCGGGGTCACCGCCACGGACGCCCGTGACGGCGACCTCACCGACCGCATCGAGGTCGAGGGCGAGGTCGACGCCAGAACCCCGGGCGAGTACCGGCTCGCCTACCGGGTCACCGACAACGCGGGGAACACGGCCGAGAAGACCAGCACGGTGACCGTCACGGCCGTGGCCCCGACGATCTCCGGGGTGCCGTCGGCCCTGACGGCGGACCAGGGCGATGACCTGAACCCGCTGGTGGGGGTGACTGCGGTCGATGCGAACGGCGTCGACCTCACCGATCGGGTGACCGTGTCGATCTCCGCCCAGCAGTCCGGCGCGGCGAACCCCTACACGGCGCAGCCGGGCGAGTTCCTGCTCACGTTCGCGGTCACCGACGCCTACGGCACCTCGGCCGAGGTCGTCACGACCCTGACGGTCAACGCCACCGACCCCGGAACGGACCCGGGCGACGGAGACGGCGACGGAGACGGCGACGGCGACGGAGACGGCGACGGCGACGGGTGGACGGACCCGGGGAACGGCAACGGGTCAGGCACCGGCACCGGCAACGCGTCTGGCGATGGG
>JBQGOU010000297.1:0-4224 GCA_052086865.1 Cellulomonadaceae bacterium | reverse complement strand
CCGGCCGATGCCGAGGTCGATCCGACCGGGGAACGCCGCCTCGAGCATCGCGAACTGCTCGGCGACCACGAGCGGGGTGTGGTTGGGCAACATCACGCCGCCAGAACCGACCCGGATGCGCTCGGTCGCCGCGGCCAGGAACCCGATCAGGACAGGCGGGTTGGTTGCGGCGACCGCGGGCATGTTGTGGTGCTCCGCCACCCAGTAGCGGGTGAAGCCGAGCCTGTCCGCGCTCTGCGCGAGCTGGCGAGACGCGGCGAGGGCGTCCGCGGTGGTCTGGTCCGTGCGCACCGGGACGAGGTCGAGCACCGAGAGCTGGGTCATACCGGTGACAAGACCCCAGGCACCCCCGCCTATTCCGAGACGGAGCCGGTGACGGGGCCCGTGACAGCCTCAGCAGCGGTGCCGGCGCCCTCGGCGCCCACAGCACCCCCCACGGGCAACCGTCGTCGGCGGCGCACCGCTGCGATCCGGGAGGTGACGACGCCCCGATGGGGCGCGAACAGGTAGGCGAGGGTGAACACCGCGCTCTGGCTGAGCACGACCATCCCACCCGACGCCGTGTCGACGTAGTAGCTGAGATAGATCCCGGTCACGGCGCACAGCACCGAGATCACCGGGGCGATGATCAGCATGCGCGCGAAGCGGTCGGTGAGCAAATAGGCCGTGGCTCCGGGAATGATCAGCAGCGCGACCACGAGGATGACCCCGACCACCTGGAGCGCGACGACTGCGGTCAGGGCGAGCAGGCCCAGCAGCAGGGCGCCGAGCCTGCGCGGCGAGAGGCCGATCGCGAAGGCGTGCGTGCGGTCGAACGCGTAGAGCATCAGGTCGCGGCGTTTGAGGACCAGGATCACCAGGGCGACGACGCTGAGGATCGCGATCTGCAGCAGATCGGACTGGCTGACCCCCAGGATGTTGCCGAAGACGATGTGGTTGAGGTCGGTTTGACTCGGGGTGACCGAGATCAGCACGAGACCGAGCGCGAACAGCGTCGTGAACACGATGCCGATCGTGGCGTCCTCCTTGATCCGACTGGTGTCGCGCACCACGCCGATCAGCAGCACCGCGAGGAAGCCGAACACCAATGCCCCCAGGGCGAACGGCGCGCCGACGATGTAGGCGAGCACGACACCGGGCAGCACGGAGTGCGAGACGGCGTCGCCCATCAGGGACCAGCCGATGAGCACGAGCCAGCAGCTGAGCAGCGCGCACACGGTGGCGGCGAGCGCGGTGGTCACCAGAGCCCGCACCATGAAGTCGTACGAGAGCGGTTCGAGGATCAGATTGAGGATGCTGCTGTCGAGGATGCTGTTCACGACTCCTCCAGGACGTCGACGCCGAAGGCGAGCGCAAGGTTCTCGGGGCTGATGACCTCGTGCGGGTCACCATGTACCAGGACGTGACGCATGAGCAGCACCGCCTCGTCACACAGCCGCGGCAGCGCGCTGAGGTCGTGCGTGGACACCAGCACGGTGGCCCCGGCGGCAGCCAGCTCGCGCAGCAACCGGGTGATGGTCGCCTCCGACCGCTTGTCCACTCCGGCGAAGGGCTCGTCGAGCAACAGCACCGTGGCGCCCTGGGCGATGCCCCGACCCACGAACGCCCGCTTGCGCTGGCCTCCCGAGAGCTGACCGATCTGCCGGTCGGCCAGGTCGGTGAGCTCCACCCGCTCCAGCGCGGCATCCACGGCGGCCACGTCCGCCGCACGGACGCGACGGGTGGGCCCCTGGCGTCCGTAGCGGCCCATCATGACCACGTCGCGCACCGAGACCGGGAAGTCCCAGTCCACGTCCTCGTTCTGCGGCACGTATCCGAGCAACCCGCGCCTGCGCGCGGTGGCCGGGTCGTGCCCGTCGATGCGGACACTCCCGGAGTCGGGACGGACCATCCCGATGATCGCCTTCATCAACGAGGACTTGCCCGAGCCGTTCATCCCGATGAGACCGCACACCCGGCCGGCCTCCACCGTCATGGACGCACCGTCGAGCGCGACAACCTCGCCGTAGTGGACGTGGACGTCGCGGGCCTCGATTGCAGCTGTCACTCCGCGCCACCCGTCAAGCCGGCCACGATCAGCTCGGCGTCGCGGCGGATGAGGTCGAGGTAGGTCGGGACCGGACCATCGGCCTCCGAGAGCGAGTCGACGTAGAGAGTTCCGCCGAAGACGGCGTCGGTGGCGTCCACCACCTGCTGCATCGGCGCGTCGGAGACCGTCGACTCGCAGAAGACCGCGGGGACGTCGTTCGCACGCACGAAGTCGATCGCCGCCGTAATCTGCTGCGGCGTGGCCTGCTGCTCGGCGTTGACGGGCCAGATGTACTGCTCGGTCAGCCCAGCGTCACGCGCCAGGTAGGAGAAGGCCCCTTCGCAGGTCACCAGGGCCCGGTGGTTGGTGGGCAGCGTGTCGAGGCTGGTCACGAGCTCGTCCTGCACCTCCTGCAGCTCGCTCTTGTACGCCCCCGCGTTCGCCTGGTAGGCCGCGGCGTTGTCCGGGTCGAGGTCGCTGAAAGCAGCTGCCATGTTGTCAGCGTAGATCTGCACGTTGAGCGGCGACATCCAGGCGTGCGGGTTGGGCTTGCCCGCATAGGCATCCGAGGTGATCTCGATGGGCTCGACGCCCTCGGTGACGACGACGTGCGGCACATCCAGGCCCTCGACGAACTGGGAGAACCACACCTCGAGGTTGAGGCCGTTGTCGAGGATCAGGTCCGCGTCCTGGGCCTTGCGGATGTCTCCGGGCGTCGGCTCGTAGCCATGGATCTCCGCCCCAGGCTTGGTGATCGACTCCACCCGCAGGTGGTCGCCGGCGACGTTCTCGGCGATGTCGGCGAGCACGGTGAAGGTGGTCAGGACCACCGGGCGGTCATCCTCACTCCCCTGGTCAGACGGCGAGGAACACCCGGCGAGAGCCAAGGCGGCCACGGTGACCGCTGCGCACAGCGAGAGGAGTCGGGAGTCCAGGTGGCGAAAGTTCGGCATACCGAAATTCTACCCGGCGAGCGGCCTCTCTCCCAACCCGCTCCGCCCCTCCTCGCCCTGCCGAGCACGGCACGGCACGGCACGGCACGGCACGGCACCATTCGCGCATACGTCGGGCCGGGCCGAGTCCCACTCGGTCCCGGCCCGACGTGATTTGTGCGTGTTCTTCTGCGCCTACATCACGGTCCTACTTCACACGTCTTCCTCACGCGTCCGCTAGGCCTGCTGGCGCGCGCCACGCCCTCGTGACGTCACGAGTACGCCACCGAGAACCACAAGCCCTGCGGCACCGCCAAGAAGCACGAGAACCGAGGACGCACCGGTCTCGGCCAGCACACCGCCCGGCGCGGATACGGTGGGCGACTGGCCACTCGGCGCGGGACTCGAAACCGTCGGGCTCTCGCCCGGCGTCGGCGTCTCGCCCGGCGTCGGCGTCTCACCCGGATCGGGCGTCTCCCCCGGCGTCGGCGTCTCCCCCGGGTCAGGGCTCTCACCAGGGTCAAGAGCAGCCAGAACCGTGAACGATGCCGTGGTCAGCACTGTCCCGGTCGCGGCGTCTGTCACCGAGAGGGAAACGGCGTCCAGGCCGGGTGCAAAGGTCTCCTGCCAGGTCGGGGAGAACGTTCCCGCACCGGCGCCGTCGGCGACGAGGCGGCCCAGCGACACCTCGGTCTCGCTGACCTGCACGTCGTACGAGCGTCCGGCCACCAGGTGCTCGGCACTCACCACAAGCTCCGACCCGACGTTCACGGAGGCTGGCACCGTGACGCTCGGCACTCCGCGGACATCGGCGTTCGCCGCGCCCACGAGCATGCGCACGGCACTCGTCTGGCAGTTCGCCGAGCCATCCCACTCCGACTCGAGCGACTCCCACCACTTCACGCCATAGACATGGTTCTGCGCGAACGGCACGGCGATCTCCCGCTGCTCGCGCAGGTAGTCGCGTAAGGGGTGCCCGGTCAGTTGGGCATCGAGCTCGTCGAGCCCGCGGACGGTGCTGGCCTTGAACAGTGCACCGTCGGTGTTGCACCCGTCCCACGCGTCGTTGGGGCTGCTCAGCGCGCCTGACTCGTCGGTGTACAGCTCGACGATCGTCTGCCCCATGGCTTCGGCGTCGCGTAGGTACTGAGCCTCGTCGGTGGCGTGGAAGAGCTCGATGAGCCCAGAGACGTAGGTCCCCTGCAGGTAGGAGTAGGGAGCACCCGCCGGCTCCCCGCACCGCGCGGCATCGACGCCGTCCCA
>JBQGOU010000296.1:0-4229 GCA_052086865.1 Cellulomonadaceae bacterium | reverse complement strand
GCGAGCACATCAACGTCACCGAGGACCGCGCCGTGCTGCACACCGCGCTGCGCCGGCCCCGCGGCGCCCAGCCGCCCTTGGTCGTGGACGGCCAGGACGTGGACACCGATGTGCACGAGGTCCTGGACAAGGTCTACGCCTTTGCGCAGAAGGTGCGCAGCGGCGAGTGGACCGGCGTAACCGGTGAGCGGGTGCGCACGGTGGTGAACATCGGCATCGGCGGCTCGGACCTGGGGCCCGTGATGGCCTATGAGGCACTGAAGCCGTATGTGGCCGAGGACCTCGAGGTCCGCTTCGTGTCCAACATCGACCCGGCCGACGTCGCGGAGACGCTGACGGGCCTGGACCCGACCACGACGCTGTTCATCGTCGCGTCCAAGACCTTCGGGACGTTGGAGACCCTGACCAACGCGCGCCTGGCGCGTGAGTGGCTCTGGGAGACCCTGACCGCCGCCGGTGCGATCGAGGATACCGAGGACGCCCGCACAGCCGCCGTCGCCCAGCACTTCGTGGCCGTGTCCACCGCCCTGGACAAGGTCGCCGCCTTCGGCATCGACCCCGCGAACGCCTTCGGCTTCTGGGACTGGGTGGGCGGGCGCTACTCGGTCGACTCCGCAATCGGGACGTCCCTGGCCATCGCCGTCGGGCCCGCGGCCTTCGCCGAGTTCCTCGCCGGGTTCCACACGGTCGACGAGCACTTCCGCACCGCGCCGTTCGCGCAGAACGTGCCCGCGCTCATGGGTCTGCTCAACGTCTGGTACGTGAACTTCCTGGGTGCGCACTCGCATGCCGTGCTGCCCTACGCCCAGTACCTGCACCGCTTCCCCGCCTACCTGCAGCAGCTGACCATGGAGTCCAACGGCAAGTCGGTGCGCTGGGACGGGCGCCCCGTGACGACCGAGACCGGGGAGATCTTCTGGGGCGAGCCAGGCACCAACGGCCAGCACGCGTTCTACCAGCTGATCCACCAGGGCACCCGACTGATCCCGTGCGACTTCATCGCGGTGGCCAACCCGGCGCACCCCCTGCGCGACGGCGACGCGGACGTGCACGAGCTGTTCCTGTCCAACTTCTTCGCCCAGACCAAGGCGCTGGCCTTCGGCAAGACGGCCGAGGAGGTGCGCGCCGAGGGCACGCCGGAAGCGATCGTCCCCGCACGCGTGTTCAGCGGGAACCGGCCCACGACGTCGATCATGGCGCCCGCGCTGACGCCGTCCGTGCTCGGCCAGCTGATCGCGCTGTACGAGCACATCACCTTCGTCGAGGGTGTGATCTGGGGCATCGACAGCTTCGACCAGTGGGGCGTGGAGCTCGGCAAGAAGCTCGCGCTCGAGATCGCCCCGGCCGTCTCCGGCGACGATGCGGCGCTCGCCGCCCAGGACCCCTCGACCACCAGCCTCATCGAGTACTACCGCGCCCACCGCGCCTGAGCCGCTCGCCGGGCCGGGCCGGGCCGGGCCTGGCCCGGCTTCGCGCGCCGAGACCGGTCACCGCGCGCGAGACCGGTCAGTGCACGGAACGGTCTCGCGCGCACGGACCGGTGTGGGCGCATGGCTCGAGTAGGGTCGAAACCGTGTCCAGCTCCCGAGTCCGCGTCGATGCCTGGACCTGGGGTGTGCGCCTGTTCAAGACCCGCTCGGCCGCGGCGACGGCGTGCCGCGCGGGTCACGTGAAGGTGAACGACGAGACCGCCAAGCCGTCGACGCCGGTGGTGATCGGCGACGAGGTCCGCGTCAGCGGAGGCGAGCGGCTGCGCGTCCTCGAGGTGACGGGTCTGCTGGCCAAACGGGCCTCGGCCCCCGTCGCCCAGGCCTGCTACGTGGACCACAGTCCGCCGCCGCCGCCGCGCGAGGTGCGCGAACATGCGCTGCGCGAGCGCGGCGCGGGACGTCCGACCAAGCGCGAGCGGCGCGAGATCGACCGGTTACGGGGAAGGGAGGCACGGTGAGCGAGGCCTATCACCCGCGCCCCGGCGACGGCTGGCTCCCCTGCGCCTGCGGCCGGCGACACTGGGGCCTGTTCGGCGCGGCGGGCCTGCTGCTGGGCCGGCGCGGCCCAACCAGCCCAACCAGCCCAACCAGCCCAACCAGCCCAACCAACCAGAACAGCCCCACCAGCCCCACCACACACAACCCCGTCGACGCGGTCGCCCTGCAGCACCGCGCCCTGTGGAGCGACCAGGGCGGCACCTGGGGCATTCCCGGCGGCGCGCGCGAGCCCGGCGAGAGCGCGGTGGACGCCGCGCTGCGCGAGGCCCACGAGGAGGCCGGCATCGACCCGGCCGACGTCGAGGTCCTCGGCACCCACGTGCTCGACCACGGCCCCTGGAGCTACACCACGGTCCTGGCCCTGCTCCGGCCCGGTGCGGCAGGAGCGATCCGGCCCACGGACGCCGAGAGCATCGCCGTGGCCTGGGTGCCACTCGACGACGTCGCCGCGCTGCCTCTGCTCGACGCGTTCGCCGAGGCGTGGCCCGGACTTCGTGCCCAGCTGACCGGCACACCCCTCACCCGCCCTCACACCCCGAAGGACTCCCGATGCGGATCACCCTGAACGCCCCCGAGGCGTTGTTCCTCGCCCTGCGGGGCAAGCCTCTGCCCCCCGGGCTGGAGAACGTCCAGCTGCGCGACGACGTCGTGACGGCCCAGCTCGACCTGCGGGAGATCAGCACCTCGCGCCGGCTGCGCCTTGCGGCCGCGGCTGCCGGCACGGTGAGCCTCGCCGCACGCTTCGAGAGCTTCGCCGCGGGCACCGCCACCTTCGCCCTGCAGGCCGAGGCGCGCGGCCTGCCGGCGCACAAGGTCCTCAACCTCGTCACCGGCCATCTGGACGAGGCCCTTGCGGACGGCCTGCGGGCTGCGGGCCTGCCCGCAGGGCTGCTCACCATCGACCAGGGCGCAAGCGGCCCGTGCCTGCTCGTCCGGCTCGACGACGCCGTGCAGCTGGTGCTGCCGCAGGCCCACGTGGCGAGCTTCGACGTGGCGGCCGGGCAGATCCACACCGACGTCCAGCTGCCGGCGGAGGTGTGAGCGTGCGACCCGAGCTCGTCCTGCTCGACCTCGACGGCACCCTGACCGACTCCGCGCCCGGCATCATCGCCTCCGTCCGGCATGCCTTCGCCGCGCTGGACCTGCCCGCCCCCGGGCCGGACGACCTGCGCCGCTTCGTCGGGCCGCCGATCGAGGAGAGCCTGCTGCGGCACGGGGTTCGGCCGGAACGCCTCGAGGAGGCGCGGACGGCCTACCGAGAGGCCTTCACCTCCGGCGGCATGTTCGACAACCGCGTCTACGACGGCGTCCTCGACACCCTGGCGGCGCTGCGTGGCGCGGGGGTCCGCCTGGCGCTCGCCACGTCCAAGCCCGAGGTCTACGCCCGCCGGATCACGGCCCACTTCGGCCTCGACACGTTCCTCGAGGCGCAGTTCGGGGCGAGCCTGGACACCTCGCGCAGCGAGAAGGCGGACGTCATCACCTACGGCCTGCGCGAGCTCAAGGACTCGGCCGCGGGCCTGCCGGACCTGAGCAGCATCCTCATGGTGGGCGACCGGTTGCACGACGTGCTCGGCGCGCGGGCCAACGGCCTGGACTGCCTGGGCGTGGCCTGGGGCTACGCCGACACCGGCGAGCTCGCGCAGGCCGGGGCACGTGCCGTCGTGCACACCCCGGCCGAGCTCACCGCGGCGCTGCTCGGCTGACGACGAGTGGCGTAGCACGACTGCCGGGGCCGCGTCGGCGCGCCCGTCGTCTCGGCTCTGCCTCAGTCCTCCCGGCGCTGGTGCGCCATGCGTGCCACCTCGGCAATCGACCCGGTCAGGGAGGGGTAGATCGTGACGGCGTCGGCGACGTCGTCCACGGTCAGCCTGCGCTCGACGGCGAGCGTCAGTGGGAACACGAGCTCGCTGGCGCGGGGTGCGACCACGACCCCGCCCAGGACCACCCCCGCCTCGGGGTGGGAGAAGATCTTGACGAAGCCGTGCCGCAGGCCCAGCATCTTCGCCCGCGGGTTCCGGTCGAGCGGGAGCACGGTCACCGTGTACTTCGAGCCGCGGTCGATGAGCGCGGTCTCGGAATGACCGACGGTGGCGATCTCTGGCGAGGTGAAGATGTTGGCCGCCACCGTGCGCAGGCGAATCGGTGCCACGGCATCCCCGAGCGCATGAGACATCGCGATCCGGCCCTGCATCGCGGCGACGGAGGCGAGCGGCAGCACCCCGGTGCAGTCACCGGCCG
>JBQGOU010000295.1:0-4243 GCA_052086865.1 Cellulomonadaceae bacterium | reverse complement strand
CTTCCGGCTGACCGGGCCCACCCCGCTGCTGCCGCGCTATGCGCTGGGCAACTGGTGGAGCCGGTACTGGAAGTACACGGACACCGAGTACCTGGGGCTGCTGGACCGCTTCGACGCCGAGCGCGTGCCCTTCTCCGTGGCCGTCATCGACATGGACTGGCACCTGGTCGACATCGACCCCGAGCTCGGCACCGGGTGGACGGGCTACTCCTGGAACCGCGAGCTGTTCCCCGATCCGCCCGCGTTCCTGGACCGGCTGCACGAGCGCGGCCTCGCTGTCACCCTCAACGTGCACCCGGCGGACGGCGTGCGCCGCCACGAGGACCACTACCCGGCGATGGCTCGCGCCCTGGGGCTTGACCCGGAGCGGGGCGAGCAGATTCCGTTCGACGTCACCGACCGCCGCTTCGTCGAGGCCTATCTGCGCGAGCTGCACCACCCGCTCGAGGACGAGGGCGTGGACTTCTGGTGGCTCGACTGGCAGTCCGGCGGGGTCACGGGTGTGGCCGGCCTGGACCCGCTGTGGATGCTCAACCACGTGCACTACCAGGACTCGGGCCGCGGCGGGCGCCGGCCCATCACCTTCTCCCGCTACTCCGGGCCGGGGGCGCACCGCTACCCCGTCGGCTTCTCCGGGGACACGATCATCACGTGGGAGTCCCTCGACTTCCAGCCGTACTTCACCGCCACCGCCGCCAACGTGGGCTTCTACTGGTGGAGCAACGACGTGGGCGGGCACATGTTCGGCTACCGCGACCCCGAGCTCGCGGTGCGCTGGTTCCAGCTGGGGGTGTTCTCCCCGATCAACCGCCTGCACTCCTCCTCGAGCGCGTTCACCGGCAAGGAGCCGTGGCGCTACGGTCCCGAGGCCGCGGGCGTGATGTCCCGCTTCCTGCGGCTGCGGCACCTGCTCGTGCCCTACCTGTACTCGGCCGCGTGGGCGGCGCACACCGACGGCGTCGGCGTGGTCCGCCCCGTCTACCACGACCACCCCGTGGCGGGGCAGGCCTACGCGCAGCGCAATCAGTTCCTGTTCGGCCCCGACCTCCTGGTCGCCCCGATCACCGCCCCGGCGGATGATCGCGCCCAGGTTGCCGTCACCTCGGCCTGGCTGCCCGACGGCGAGTGGTTCGACCTGTTCACCGGCAACCGGTACCGCGGTGGGCGCACCGTCGCGCTGCACCGCCCGCTGGGGCAGTACCCCGTGCTCGCCCGCGGCGGCACGGTGCTCCCGCTTGCGGCCAGCGCCGCGGCGGACGTCCGCGAAAACCCCGGGGAGCTCGTGCTGCGGGTCTTCCCCGGCGCTGGGTCCACCACCATGGTGGAGGATGCGGGCCAGGGCGAGCCCCGGCCCGAGGACCGTCAGCTCACCCACGTCGAGGTCACGTGGAGGGGCGACGAGCTGGTGCTCACCATCGACCCGCCCACCGGGCCGGGCGCGCTCACCACCCGGCGAATCGCCGTCGACCTCGCGGGCGCCCAGAGCGCCGGCCGGGCGCTGCTGGCCTGCGCCGGCGAGGAGCACGAGATCGACGGTGTGCCGACCGCGGGCGAGGCGGCTGAGCTGTTCGGCCCCGCGCTGCGCCTCGACCTGGGCGAGCTGGACCTCGCCGACGGCGTGCGGCTCACCGTGCACGGGGTGCGCCCTGGCGCTGTGGCGCTGGGGGAGCAGGCCTTCGACCTGCTCGACCGCGCGCAGATCCCGTTCGTGGACAAGGAGCGCGCGCTCGACGCCGTCGGTCGGCTGTCCGGAGCCGAGCTGGCGGGGGAGCTGGCGACGATTGACCTGCCCGAGACGTTGCGGCACGCCCTGCTCGAGGTGGCGGCCTGCGCGCAGGACTGAGCCCGACATCGTTCACGAGGCTGTCACACGGCGGCGATAGTCTGCCGTGGTCGAGCGGAGGAACATGGCGCATGGGGTCACGGACGACTTCGTCCACCTGCACGTGCACAGCGCGTACTCGCTGCGCGACGCCCCGGTGCGCCTGACCGACCTCTTCGACGCCGTGTGCGCCCACGGTCAAGGCGCCCTCGCGCTGACCGACCACGACTACCTCTTCGGCGCCTACGACTTCTGGTCCGGGGCGATTATGGCCGGGCTGCGTCCGATCGTCGGACTCGACCTCACCCTGGCCCCGGACGCCTTCGGTGCCGGGACGCCGCCGTCGGGCGCGGGAGCGGGCGACACCGGAGCCCCCGGACCCGCCCGAGCGCCTGGCGCCGACACCGTGACGCTGTGGGCGCGCAATGACGCCGGGCTGCGCAACCTGTTCCGGCTCAGCTCCGCCGCCTCGCGCCGCAACGCGACCGACGGTGTGCGCGGGGCGGACCTCGCCCTGCTCGCGGAGCACCACGAGGGCCTGATCGTCGCGACCGGCGGGGTGCATGGCGTCGTGCCGCACCGCCTGGGCGAGGGGCGGTGGGAGGAGGCCGTGCGCGCGACGAAGCTGCTCCGTGAGGTCTTCGGCGCCGATTCCTGCTACGTGGAGGGCCCACCCGTGGACCCGGCCACCCAGCGGTACCTGGCCGAGATCGCCGAGCTGACGGACACCGGCCTGCTGGCCACGGGTGACGTGCACCACCTCGAGCCCGACGGCCGGCTGCCGCGCCGGACCCTGGCCGGCGCGACACGCGCCAGGGGGCTCGCCCCGGGCGCGCCGTGCCGGATCGGCGACGGGCTGCACCTGCGCTCGGGCCGGCAGATGCGGACGCTGTGGTCGGACTATCCCGAGGCGTGCCGGAACACGACGGTGGTGGCCGAGCAGTGCGACGTCGCCTTCGGTGTGTCCACCCGGTTCTCGGCGCCGGCGCGCGTGCCGGCGGGCCATGACGCGAACTCGTGGCTGGCCGAGTGCGCGCGGCGCGGGCTCGCCCGGCGCCTTCCGGGAGCCGAGCCGCAGGTCGCCGAGCGGCTTGAGGAGGAGCTGCAGGCCCATCGGCGCAACGACGAGTCCGCCTACGTGCTCCTCGTGGCGGACCTCGTGCAGTGGGCGCACACCCAGGGCATCGGCATCGGCCCGGGACGCGGGAACGCACCAGCGTCGTTGGTCGCCTTCGCCCTCGGGATCACCGACGTCGACCCGGTGCGCTTCGGTCTGCCGTTCGCGCGGTTCCGCAACACCGAACGGCCCGCGGTGATCGACATCGACCTGGACGTCGACGCCGATCGGCGCGCCGAGCTGTACGACTATCTGGTGGCCACCTACGGGCGAGACCACGTCGCGACGTTCGGGGGCCAGGGCCGGACACCGGCGAGCACCGTGCTGCGCCGGGTGGCCGAGCTCCTCGGCCATCCGAACGACGACGCCGAGCTGCTCGCCCAGCTGGTTCCCGAGGGTTCGATGCTGCAGCCGGTGCGGCTGGAGTCGGCGATCGACCCAGCGGGGCCGATGAAGGAGGAGGCGGGCGCCCTGGTGGCGGTGTACCAGATGGACTCCGGCGCCCGCGCGGCCGTCGACCTGGCGATGTCGATCGACGGAATGCCCGACCACTGGGGCGCCACCACGGTGAGCGTGACGGCGACGGCGGTTCCCATGACCGACGTGGTGCCAGTGCTGTGGGACGCCCAGCGCCCCGACCGCGCCGTCACCCAGTTGACCAAGGCGACCTGCGAAGGACTCGGCCTGCCGGCGTTCGGGCTGGTCCCCGACCGCGTCGTCGCCACGACGACGGCGGTTGCGGCGGGCCTCGACCCGGACGGGCGCGCTGACCGGGTGCTTGCGGCCATTCCCGAGTCCGACCCGACGACCTTCGCCTTCCTCGCCATGGGGCCCCGGTGGGTGGGGCGGGACGTATCCCCGTTCCGGGACATGGTGGACGTCATGGCGACGCTGCGGCCCACCACGATCGCGGACCTGGCTGCCGCATACGCGGTGAGCTGGCCGGCCCGCCGCTCCCAGGGCTGGGCCGCCGAGCTCGCGCGGCTCAAACGTGGGGACGCCGCGCCCGAGCGCTGGAACCCGGCCGTCGCCGAGGCCGTCGAGTTCGCGCTCGCGGAGACCTACGGAATGCTCGTCTACCAGGAACAGCTGACGCAGGTCGTGGCTGCGCTCGGCGGGCTCGGCCTGGAACGGGCCGACCTGCTGCGCCGTGACATGGGGCGCGGCGCGAAGGAGGACATGGTCGCCCGGCGCACCGAGCTGTCCGCCGCGATGGCCCGGCGCGGACACACCCCGGACACCTTTGTGCAGGTATGGGCCCGGTTGCGCCGCGATGCGGGCCTGGTGTTCTGCAAGGCCCATGC
>JBQGOU010000294.1:2630-4245 GCA_052086865.1 Cellulomonadaceae bacterium | reverse complement strand
TGCTGTGGGTCGACGGGGACCGGGACCTGCGTCGGCGGGCGGAGGCCATGTCCTTCGTCGAGGGCGCCGACTGGTCCGAACGGGCCGTCGGCACGAGTGCGCCGGGCACCGCCGTCGCCGTCGGGCACGCTGTGCAAATCCACCGTGAGGAGCACTTCCACCGCATCGTGCACCCGTGGAGCTGCTCGGCTGTCCCGGTCCGCGACCGCGTGCGGGGGCTGCTGATCGGCGTCATCGACATCACGGGTGGCGACGACGCCGTCGCCCCGGCCACCCTGCCGCTGCTGGAGGCCACCGTCGCGGCCGTCGAGGCCGAGCTGCAGTTGCGCCACCTGCAGTCCGGTGCGGCTGGGGAACCCGCCAGACCGGCCACCGACCCCTCCGCCGAGTCCGCTGCAGTCGAGTCCCGCGCGGCGGATCCACCCGGCGGTGCGCTCCCCCGGCCGGTCATCCACCTGTCGACGCGGCCCGCGAGACCGCCGTCGGACACGGTCCCGTTCGCGGAGCTGAGCGTGCTCGGGCGCACCGAGGGCCTGCTGACAGAGGGTGGGCGACGCCTTGCCCTCACGCCGCGGCATGCGGAGATCCTCACGCTGCTCGCCTGGCACCGCGAAGGCCTGAGCGCACCGGACCTCGCCCTGGCCGTCTACGGCGAGGCGGGCACGCTGGTCACCCTGCGCGCCGAGATGGTGCGGCTGCGCAAGGCGCTCACCGCCGTCGCCCCGGACCTCGTCCCGGCCTCACGCCCCTACCGGCTGCGCGGGCGGGTCGATCTGGACGCCCACCGCGTGCTGGCGTTCCTCGACCGGGGCGCGCACCGCGTCGCACTCGCCGCCTACCCGGGGCCCGTGCTACCCGGCTCCGAGGCCCCCGGCATCGTCGCGATGCGCGACCAGATCCGCCGTCGGGCGCGGGAGGCGATGCTGGCCGACGCCGGGGTCGACACGCTGCTGCGATACGCACGCACCGAGGACGCGGTGCACGATGTCGAGGTCTGGCAGGCCTGCCTGCGCCGGCTGCCACCGCGCTCCCCGCGGCGCGCCGGAGTCGTCTCCCACCTCGAGTGGATCGACGCACAGCTCGCCTGAGTGTGACCCACGTCACGCCCATGACCTGCGGTGCAACTCGATGCAACCCCGCAGCGGTTATGTTCGGTGTATCCCTCGACTATTCGAGGCGCTCACCCGACAACGCCGTCCAAGGAGCACAGCATGACCGTCTACGCACCGCCGGGAACGCCCGACTCGCTCATCACCTTCAAGTCTCGCTACGAGCACTGGATCGACGGCGGCTGGGTCGCCCCCGTCAAGGGCCAGTACTTCGAGGACGTGTCCCCCGTCAACGGCAAGCCGTTTGCGGAGGTCGGACGGGGCACGGCCGAGGACATCGAGGCCGCGCTGGACGCCGCCCACCGCGCGGCGCCCGCCTGGGGCAAGAAGTCCGCAACCGAGCGCGCCGCCGTCCTGAACAAGATCGCCGACGTCATCGAGGCGAACCTCGAGAAGCTCGCCGTGGCCGAGACCTGGGACAACGGCAAGCCCATCCGTGAGCCCCTCAACGCCGACCTGCCGCTCGCCGCGGACCACTTCCGCTACTTCGCCTCGATGATCCGCGC
>JBQGOU010000294.1:0-2530 GCA_052086865.1 Cellulomonadaceae bacterium | reverse complement strand
CCGACCTGCCGCTCGCCGCGGACCACTTCCGCTACTTCGCCTCGATGATCCGCGCCCAGGAGGGCGAGTTCACCGAGCTCGACGGCAACACCGTCGCCTACCACTACGACGAGCCGCTCGGCGTCGTCGGGCAGATCATCCCCTGGAACTTCCCGATCCTGATGGCCACGTGGAAGCTCGCTCCTGCGCTGGCCGCCGGAAACACGATCGTTCTCAAGCCCGCCGAGCAGACACCGGTGTCGATCCTTGTGCTGATCGAGCTGATCGGGGACATCCTGCCCCCGGGCGTCGTCAACGTCGTCAACGGGTTCGGGCTCGAGGCCGGCAAGCCCCTCGCCTCGTCCAACCGCATCCGCAAAATCGCCTTCACGGGTGAGACCACCACGGGTCGGCTCATCCTGCAGTATGCGAGCGCCAACCTCATCCCGGCCACCGTCGAGCTCGGCGGCAAGAGCCCCAACATCTTCTTCGCCGATGTCGCGGACAAGCACGACTCGTTCTACGACAAGGCTCAGGAAGGCTTCGTTCTGTTCGCCTTCAACCAGGGCGAGGTATGCACCTGCCCGAGCCGGTCGCTGATCCAGAAGTCCATCTACGACTCATTCCTGTCCGATGCGCTCATCCGGGCCGCCAAGGCGATCCAGGGCAACCCGCTGGACACCAACACCCAGGTCGGCGCCCAGGCGTCGAACGACCAGCTCGAGAAGATCCTGTCCTACATCGACATCGGCAAGCAGGAGGGAGCCAAGCTCCTGCTCGGCGGAGAACGCGTCGACCTGGGCGGGGACCTGAGCGAGGGGTACTACGTGGCGCCCACCGTGTTCGAGGGACAGAACTCCATGCGCGTGTTCCAGGAGGAGATCTTCGGCCCCGTGGTCGCCGTCACCAGCTTCGAGGACTACGACGACGCGATCCATCTGGCCAACGAGACCCTGTACGGACTCGGCGCGGGGGTCTGGTCCCGCAACGGCAACGTCGCCTACCGGGCCGGACGCGACATCCAGGCCGGACGCGTGTGGATCAACAACTACCACGCCTACCCCGCCGGGGCGGCGTTCGGCGGCTACAAGAGCTCCGGAATCGGGCGCGAGAACTCCAAGCTCGCGCTCAGCCACTACCAGCAGACCAAGAACCTTCTCGTGTCCTACTCCGAGGACGCGCTCGGGTTCTTCTAGAAGCCCGCCGCATGGTCGCACAGGCGCCGCGGTGCCCCTGCGCGACCCGTGCGGCAACCCACAACCCGGCGCCGGGGACGGTTTTCACGACCATCCCCGGCGTCGGCTCCACCGCCGCAGCGAGACCAGCCCAGAGGAGGAGACCCGATGATCGACGCCGATCCGGCCGTCCCGGGTGAGACACGCTCACGGGTGGCCCTCACCGACACCAGCGTCGAGCTGCTGCGGCGCCTGTGGGAGATGCACGGCCCGCTGATGTTCCACCAGTCCGGCGGCTGCTGCGACGGATCCTCGCCCATGTGCTATCCGGCGGACGACTTCATCACCTCGGACGCGGACGTCCTGCTGGGCCGGTTCGACGTGGCGCCCGTTGGCGCTCCGCCGCAGCCCATCGACTTCTGGATGTCCACCGAGCAGTTCGCCTACTGGCGCCACACCCACCTCACCGTCGACGTCGTCCCGGGCCGGGGCTCCGGGTTCTCGGTCGAAGGCCCCGAGGGCGTCCGCTTCCTGATCCGCTCCCGCCTCATGGAGACCTCCGAACCGTTCGTCTAGGCCCGGCCGCCCCGGCGCCGGCCCTGAGGCGGCCTGCGGCGACCCGGGCCGACAGCGCTGACTTCGCGTGCTCCGTGGTGGGTTCGCGTGGTGCAGCACCCGAACCCACCACGGAGCACGCGAACTCACCAGACAAAGGCGGCCCGGCGGCCCGAGGCTGTCGGTGGCAGAGGCCACACTGAGGGTGTGCACATCGTCCTGTCGCCCGGCGCCGGCGGCGCCGTCACCCTCTGGGAGGCGGGGCCCGACGGCGGCTCAGTCTCCTCCCGCGTTGTCGCGCCCGGCGCCCTCGCGGCAGAGGTCCGGCGCCGCGAGGCGCACCGCCCACGCTGGGTGTGGGCCGACACGGCGTCGCTCTACCCGCGGCTTCTGGCCGAGGGGGTGCGCGTCGACCGATGCGTCGACCTGCGGCTGTGCCATGCCATCCTGCGCCGCGCCCACTGTGCCGCAGGCAGCGCGCTCGCCAGTGGTCCACGCTCGGGCTGGGACACGCCACCGGACGCTACTGCCCCCGCCGTGCCCGACGCTGCGCAGGCCCTGTTCGACCTGGAGGCGCCCGTCGAGGTCGATCCGCTCGATGCGGTGGCAGAGCTGCAGGCGCAGCGCGCGGCGCTCGCCCACGTGCGCTCCGAGCATGGGCCCGACGCCGCGGGCCGGCTCGAGCTGCTCCTCGCCGCGGAGTCCGCGGGAGCTCTGGTCGCCGCGGAGATGAGCTTCGCGGGCCTGCCGTGGAGCGCAGCGGCGCACGACGAGCTGCTCACCGGTCTCCTCGGCCCCCGCCCGGCGCCGGGCTACCGCCC
>JBQGOU010000293.1:0-4248 GCA_052086865.1 Cellulomonadaceae bacterium | reverse complement strand
ACCAGCAGCTGGTGCGTGCGGGCTTTCGCATGGTGATCGACTCCCAGCCCGACCTGTCCGTGGTCCTCGAGGCCGGGGACGGCGCGCAGGCCGTGCGGCTGCTGGGCGACCACCCCGTGGACGTGGTGCTCATGGACGTGCGTATGCCCACCCTCGACGGCCTGGCCGCCACGGCACAGCTCACCGCGCGGTGGAGCGCACGGACCGACGGCGCACCCGAGCCGCGCATCATCGTGCTGACCACCTTCGACCTCGACGAGTACGTGCTCGAGGCGATCCGCGCCGGGGCCAGCGGGTTCCTGCTCAAGGACGCCCCGCCGGAGGAGATGCTCGCCGCGATCCGCACGGTCCACCGGGGCGACGCGGTCATCGCCCCGTCAAGCACCCGGCGCCTGCTCGAGCACATGGTCACGACGCTGAGCGCCGAGCAGCCGCCCGCCGCCGAGGCCCTCGACGCCGTCGGCGCGCTGACCGACCGCGAGCGCGAGGTGCTCGTGCTCATGGCCAAGGGCCGGTCCAACACCGAAATCGCCGGAGACCTGTTCGTGGCCGAGGCGACGGTGAAGACGCACGTCGGGCGGGTGCTGGCCAAGCTCGGTGCCCGCGACCGGGTGCAGGCCGTCGTCACCGCATACGAGACAGGCCTGGTCCGCCCGGGGGCCTGACCCAGTCCCCGCGGGTCCGTCCCCGGTATGACGCCGCCGGGGCTCCGAACCCTCCCGTGGGCAGACGCGCGGAACGCGCCCAGGCTCGTAGCGTCGGGTGTGCTGGAGATCCACCACCATCAAGGAGTCTGTCGATGACCACCGCCCCTCAGCCCGCCCCCGGCATGCCGCACGCGGGCACCGCCCCCGCCGTGATGGCCCGCTCGCTGTCCAAGGTCTACGGCGAGGGAGCTGCACGGGTCGTCGCGCTCGACGGCGTCGACGTGGACTTCGCCGGCGGCCGCTTCACGGCGATTATGGGCCCCTCGGGCTCGGGAAAGTCCACCCTGATGCATCTGCTCGCCGGGCTCGACACCGCCACCTCCGGGCAGGCGTTCATCGGCGGCACCGAGATCACCTCGTTGGGCGACAAGGAGCTGACCGAGCTGCGCCGAACGCGCGTGGGCTTTGTGTTCCAGTCCTTCAACCTGCTCCCGATGTTCACCGCCGCGCAGAACATCACCCTGCCGCTCGAGCTCGGTTCCCAGAAGGTCGACCGCGAGTGGTTCAACCTGCTCGTGCGCACCCTCGGCATCGCGGACCGCCTCGAGCACCGCCCCGCGGAGATGTCCGGCGGCCAGCAGCAGCGCGTCGCCATCGCCCGCGCCCTGATCGCCAAGCCCGACGTCGTCTTCGCGGACGAACCCACCGGGAACCTCGACTCCCGCTCGGGTGCCGAGGTGCTCAGCTTCCTGCGCCGCTCGGTGCGCGAGCTGGGCCGCACGATCATCATGGTCACCCACGACCCCGCGGCCGCGGCCTACGCCGACCGCGTCGTGCTCATCGCCGACGGCCGGATCGCCGGGGACATCGCGGACCCGACGCCCGAGTCGGTGCTCGCCGGCCTGGACGGCCTGCGCACCCTCGAGTCCGTCACCGCGCCCGAAGGCGGCGCCCACTGATGTTCCGACTCACCTTTGCGCAGATGCGCCGGTCGATCGGCCGGCTCACCGCCGCCGGCATCGCGATCGCCATCGGCACCGCCTTCGTCGCCGCCACACTGCTGGCCGGCAACGTCATGACCCGCACCTCCTACGAGACCGTCGCCGCAGGCTTCGGCCAGGCGCAGATCGTCGTCACGGGCGAGAGCGATGGGTGGTCCCCCCTCACCGACCAGCAGCTGACCACCATGGCGGCCACGCCCGGCGTCGCCGCGGTGCAGCCGCTGACCGCCCTCTACGTCGACTTCACCTCCGCCCAGCGCACCACGATGCTCAGCACGGTGGCCGCCGCCACAGACGCGCGCCTGGACGCCCAGGAGCTCGTCGAAGGCAACGCACCGAGCGAGCCTGGGCAGGTGGCGCTGCCGCAGTCGGCCGCCGAGCGCCTCGGTGTCGGTGTGGGCGACACCGTGCAGGTTACGGTGCCCGATGCGGACACCGGTGACGCCACCGCCGTGGACACAACCGTCGTCGGCCTGGTCACCGACCCGAACGGCGCATACGCGGTGACGGACGGGGCCGCCGTCGTGGACGCGGCGGACTTCACGGCGTGGGCCGAGGCGGGCTGGGGCGCCGAGGCCGCGAACGCGGCCGTGCTCGTGGCCGACGGCGCGGATGTGGGCCAGGTCATCGACCGGCTCGAGACCGCGCTGGCGAGCGACGCCGGCGACGTGGCGGTGCAGACCCGCGACGAGCGGGCCGCCCAGTCGGTCAACGACTTCACCGGCGGCCAGCAGATCCTGACCTTCGTGGTCCTGGCCTTCGCCGCCGTCGCCCTGCTGGTGGCCGGCCTGGTCATCGCGAACACGTTCCAGGTCCTGGTCGCCCAGCGCACCCGCACCCTGGCGCTGCTGCGCTGTGTCGGGGCGAACAAGGGCCAGCTACGCCGGTCCGTGCTCACCGAGGCGGCCGTGCTCGGGGTGATCGCCTCGCTGGCGGGGATCGTGCTCGGCGCGGCGGTCGTCCAAGGCCTGCTGGCGGTGCTCAGGACGATAGACATCGGCGTGCCGCTGCCGGCCACCATCGATTTGAGCCTCGCAGTGGTGCTCGTGCCGCTGCTCGCCGGAGTGCTGGTCACCACGATCTCCGCGCTCTCCCCGGCGCGCGCCGCAACCCGCGTCTCCCCCCTGGCCGCGCTGCGCCCCGCAGACGCGCCGACGACGCGTTCGGGCGCCGGGACCGTCCGGCTCGTGCTCTCGGCGCTGATGATCGTCGGCGGCCTGATCCTGCTGGGAGGGGGCGTGGCGCTGGGCCTGCGAGGCTCCGCCGGCTTCGGGCTGCTGCTCGGAATCGCGGGCGGTGGCGCCTCCTTCATCGGCCTGATCGTGGCGGCGGTGTTCTGGGTGCCGGTCGCGATCAGGGTGGCCGGTCGTCTGGCCGCCCGGGGCGGGCCCGCAGCCCGCCTCGCTGCCGCGAACACGGTGCGCAACCCGCGCCGGACGGCGGCCACGAGCACCGCGCTCCTCATCGGCGTCACGCTTGTGACGATGATGTCGACCGGTGCGGTCAGCGCCCGGGCGACGCTGGAGAACGAGCTGGACTCCAGCTATCCGGTGGATGTGGCCGTCGTCACCCAGGCACTGGCCACCACGACGGGCGGGCAGACCGGCCTGCCCGATGCGGCGATCGACCAGATCGCGGCCACCAGCGGGGTGGGGGCCGTCGCGCCCATCGTGTCCGCGCCGGTCACGCTGGACGGCGAGCAGTGGGACGCCCAGGGTCTGGACCCTGCGCGCGCCGGCGACGTGGTGCACGACGCGCGTCTGATCGCCCCGCTGGCGGACGACACGGTGCTGCTCTCCTCCTGGATGACCGACACGCTCGGGGTCAGGGCCGGGGATACCCTCGCGGTCGGCGCAGCAGACGGCGCGGAGTCGGTCGAGCTGCGGGTCGAGGTCTCGACCATCGCCACCGACGGTCCGCTGCTGACCGCGACGGCGCTCGCCCGGCTCGGAGCACCGGTCACCACCGCGGTGTGGGTTGCGCTCGACGGCACGGTCGCTCCGGCCACGGTCGCCTCGGACCTGCAGGACCAGGCGGACGCCTACGGCGGATACGTCACGGGCGCCGCCGTCGAACGGGCCATGATCCAGCAGGTCATCGACACGATGCTCGCCGTCGTGGTCGGACTGCTCGGCGTGGCCGTGGTCATCGCCCTGATCGGTGTGGCCAACACGCTGTCACTGTCCGTGCTCGAGCGGCAGCGCGAGAACGCCATGCTGCGCGCCATCGGGCTGAGCAAGCGGCAGCTGCGCACCACGCTCGCCGTCGAGGGCACGCTGATCGCCCTGGTCGGAGCGGTGCTCGGCGTGGCACTCGGGCTCGGGTACGGCTGGGCCGGCGCCGCCGCGGCGCTCGGCTCGCTCGGCGAGCTGACCCTCGCCGTGCCGTGGCGTGACCTCGCACTGGTGGTGGTCGTCGCGCTTGCGGCGGGGCTGCTGGCCTCGGTCATCCCCGCCCGGCGCGCGGTGCGCACCTCCCCCGTGGAGGCGCTGGCCGTCGAGTAGCGCCTCGCGGCGTACGCCCCGGACGCGGGGGGCGGGGGGGGGGGGGCGCCAACCCCCCCCCAGGGCCGCCCCCCGGTGCGGAGGGGCGCCCCGCGC
>JBQGOU010000292.1:0-4312 GCA_052086865.1 Cellulomonadaceae bacterium | reverse complement strand
ATGGACGTCGCTTGTCCTGCCCCAGCCTAGTCAGTGGAGACCCACATCACACGCAGACGTTGGTCCCGGCCGGGTGCGCGGCGCGTCCTGCGCCGCCGCCACCGGCGACAATGTCGTCCATGGACGACGCACGAGAGAGCTGGCAACGCGCGGGGTACCAACCCGTCAGGCACGACGACGGCGCTCGTGCCGCGCGCCACTGGTGGGACGCCAACGCGCACGACTACCTCGACGAGCACGGCGGCCCCCTCGGCGACGCCGACTTCCGCTGGGGCCCGGAGGGGCTGCACGAGCGCGATGCGCGTCTGCTCGGGCCAGCCGAGTCGCTGGTGGGGGCGCGGGTGTGCGAGCTGGGGGCAGGCGCGGCGCAGTGCGGGCGCTGGCTGGTGCGTCAGGGCGCCGAGGTCGTGGCGACAGACGTGTCGGCGGGCATGCTCGCGGCCGCACGCCTGCTCGACACCCGCACCGGCACCCGCGTGCCGGCCGTGCAGGCCGACGCCACGCGCCTGCCGTTCGCCCCGACCTCATTCGACATCGTGTTCACCGCCTACGGCGCCATTCCCTTCGTTCCCGACGCCACCCGCGTGCACGCCGAGGCGCTGCGCGTGCTGCGCCCGGGCGGGCGCTGGGTCTTCTCGGTGACCCATCCCGTGCGCTGGGCGTTCCCCGACGATCCGGGCGCACCGGGCCTGACGGCCACCCGCTCGTACTTCGACACCACGCCGTATGCGGAGCGCGACGAGTCGGGCCGCGTCACCTACGTCGAGTACCACCGCACGCTCGGCGAGCACGTCCGCGACGTGGTGGGCGCGGGGTTCGAGCTGCGGGACGTGGTCGAGCCGCCGTGGCCGCAGACCACCACGAGCACCTGGGGCGGGTGGAGCCCCCTGCGCGGGCGGGTGCTCCCAGGCACGGCCATCTTCTGCGCGCGCCGCCCTGCCTGAGCTCGCTCTAGTGCCCGGCGTCGTGCCAGTTCGGCCCGGCCCCCACGGAGACGTCGAGAGGCACCTCGAGCCGGGCGGCCCCGGCCATCTGCTCACGCAGCACGGCCTCGACCTCCTCGCACTCCCCCGGCGCGACCTCGACCACCAGCTCGTCGTGCACCTGCAGCAGCATCCGGGAACGCAGGTCCCGCCGCGCAAGCTCCCGCTCGACGCCGAGCATCGCCACCTTGATGATGTCCGCCGCGCTGCCCTGGATCGGGGCGTTCAGCGCCATCCGTTCGGCCATCTCCCTGCGCTGTCGGTTGTCGCTGGTCAGGTCAGGCAGGTAGCGGCGCCGGCCCATGATCGTCGCGGTGTACCCGGTGGCACGCGCCTCCTCGACCACACCGGCCAGGTAGTCCCGCACGCCGCCGAAGCGATGGAAGTAGTCGTCCATCAGCGAGGCGGCCTCGCCGACGTCGATGCCGAGCTGTTTGGACAGCCCGAAGGCGGACAGCCCGTAGGCCAGGCCATAGCTCATCGCCTTGATCTTGGACCGCATGGCGGGGGTGACCTGGTCGGTGGGCACCTCGAACACGCGTGAGCCGACGTAGTTGTGCAGGTCTTCGCCCGAGCGGAAGGCCTCGATGAGCCCGGCGTCCCGGGACAGGTGCGCCATGATGCGCATCTCGATCTGGCTGTAGTCCGCCGTCAGCAGCGTCTCGTAACCGTCCCCGACGACGAACGCCCGCCGGATCCGGCGGCCGGCCTCGGTCCGGATGGGGATGTTCTGCAGGTTGGGCTCGGTCGAGCTGAGCCGTCCCGTTGCCGCAATCGTCTGCTGGAAGGTCGTGTGGATCCGGCCGTCGTCGGCAACGGTCTTGAGCAGGCCCTCCACCGTCTGCCGGAGCTTGGTGACGTCGCGGTGCGCCAACAGGTGCTCGAGAAAGGGGTGCTGGGTGCGGGCGAACAGGTCGGCCAGGGCCGCGGCGTCGGTCGTGTACCCGGTCTTGATCTTCTTCGTCTTGGGCATGCCCAGCTGGTCGAAGAGCACCTCCTGGAGCTGCTTGGGCGAGCCCAGGTTCACCTCCCGGCCGATCACGTCGTAGGCGCTGCGTGCCGCCAGCGCGACCTGGTCCCCGAAGTCGCGCTCCAGCTCGCGCAGGTAGGCGACGTCGACGGCGATCCCCCGGTGCTCCATCCGGGCGAGCACCTCAGCCAACGGAAGCTCCAGGTCCGTCAGCAGGGCGTGCGCGCTCCGGTCCCGCAGCTCGGCGTCCAGGACGGCGGACAGCTCGAGCACGGTTGCCGCGCGGTTCACGAGCCGGCCCGCCTCGCCGTCGTCGTCCATCGCCAGGTCCAGCGCGCCCTGTCCGTCGTCGGGCAGTCCGGCGACCAGCTCGCGGCCCAGGTGACGCACAGTCAGATCAGCCAGGTCGTAGGAGCGCTGCTCGGGATGACACAGGTACGCGGCGAGCTCCGTGTCGAACGTGACACCGCGCAGGGTCATTCCGCGTGCGGTCAGCTCATGCCAGGCCGCCTTGACGCCGTGCAGCGCCGTGGGCCGGTCCGGGTCCGCGAGCCACTGCGCCAGCGACGCCTCGTCGCCCGGCGCGGCCTGCGCGAGGTCGACGGCGACCCCGGCCGCCGTGTCCGCCGCGGCGACCATCCACGCGTCGGCCGCGGCCGGGGCGGGGTTGCCCGCCACCTCCAGGCCCAGCGTCGCGGCGGAACGGTCGTCGAACCATCGGCCCAGCGCCCCGGCCGGAGGCGAGTCGAGCACGATGGGCACCACGTCGACGGCAGGAGTGCCGTCGGCCCCCTCGTCCTGGGGCATCATGGCGAGCAGCCGGTCACGCAAGGTGCGGAACTGCAGCACGTCGAAGATCGCGTGCAGGGCCTCGCGGTCCCACGGACGCACCGCGAGGTCGTCCGGGCCAACCGGCAGCTCGAGATCGGTCAGCAGGTGGTTGATCCGGCGGTTGAGCCGGACCTGGTCGAGGTTGGCGCGCAAGGACTCCCCCGCCTTGCCACGGACCTCCTCGGCGTGGTCGAGGATCTGGGTCAGGCCACCAAACTGGTTGATCCACTTCGCCGCCGTCTTGGGTCCCACGCCAGGCACCCCGGGGATGTTGTCGCTGGTCTCCCCCACCAGGGCGGCGAGGTCCGGATACTGCGACGGCGCGACGCCGTACTTGGTCTGCACCGCCTCAGGCGTCATCCGGGCGAGCTCCGAGACTCCCTTGACGGGGTAGAGCACCGTGACGTTCTCGTTGACGAACTGCAGCGAGTCGCGGTCCCCGGAGCAGACCAGCACCTCCATCCCAAGGGCGTCCCCCTCGTGGGCGAGGGTTGCGAGAATGTCGTCCGCCTCGAAGCCGACCCGTTCCAGGAACGGCACCCGCATCGCGGTGAGCACCTCCATGATGAGCGGGACCTGACCGCGGAACGGCTCAGGAGTCGCGTCGCGGGTCGCCTTGTAGTCGGCGAACACCTCCGTGCGGAATGTCCCTCCCGGGGCGTCGAAGGCCACCGCGAGATGGGTCGGCTGCTCGGACCTGATCAGGTTGGCCAGCATGGAGATGAAGCCGTGCACGGCGTTGGTGTACTCGCCCGTCGACGTCGTGAACTTGTCCACGGGCAGGGCGAAGTAGGCCCGGAAGGCCATCGAGTGCCCGTCGATCAGCAGAAGCCTGGGTCGCGCTTTCTTACTCACGTCTGCCAACCTATCGGTCATGACCGACACACACCGCCCGGACCCCGACGACGTTCGCGACGAGACGGTGCTCGGGGTCCGCCTGGACGGCACGCTGATCGAACGCATGGGGATCCGGATCAGCGAGGTGGGCGCGCGGCGGGTGGTGGCGAGCATGCCCGTCGCCGGGAACACACAGCCCGCCGGCCTGCTGCACGGCGGGGCGTCCGCGGCGCTTGCCGAGACCGTCGGGTCCTTCGGCGCCCTCGCCCACGCGGGGCCGGGACGCGCCGCCGTCGGGCTGTCGGTGACGGCGACCCACCACCGCGCTGTGCGGACGGGAACCGTCAACGCCGTCGCAAGCGCCGTCCATCTGGGACGGACCATGGCCAGCTACGAGATCGTCATCACCGACGACCATGACCGACGGGTGTGCACGGCCATGCTGACCTGCATGATCATGTCGGCATCGCCTGCCTGACCCTGCGGACGATCGACGCGTCCACGCCGGTGGGCGATCAGCCCGCGCTGCGAGGCAGTCGCGTGGCGCGCCGCGACGGCGGATAGTCGATCGTCTTCTCGAGGTCGAAGACCTGGGCGCCCTGAGCGTCGTCCGCAGAGTCGCCCGCCTCCGCCGAGTCGGCCGGATCCGCGTCCGGGGAGTCGGGCGATCCCGCCGAGGGCGCCTGGCCCA
>JBQGOU010000291.1:0-4333 GCA_052086865.1 Cellulomonadaceae bacterium | reverse complement strand
TCCGCTGTCCGGACTCGAGCACGTCCTCTCGCGCGCCGCGGAGACGTCGATCGCGTCGCTGCTCAACGACGAGGCGCGTCCGGACGGGTCCACCGTCACCATCGCGGGCCTGATCACCTCGTTGCAGCGCAAGATGTCGAAGAACGGCAACCCGTGGGCAGCCGTCACGATCGAGGACCTCGAGGGCGGCGTCGAGGTGATGTTCTTCGGGGAGACCTATCTCGCGTACTCGACCGTGCTGGCCGAGGACACCGTCGTGGTGCTGCGCGGGCGGGTGCGCCGGCGGGACGAGACGATGCAGCTGCAGGCCATGGAGATGTCCTTGCCGGACGTCTCCCTCGGGCACGACTCGCCCGTGCAGGTGTCGATGCCGATGGCGCGGTGCACCCAGCCGGTGGTCGAGCGGCTGCGGGAGATCCTCTCGACCCACCCGGGCTCGACGGAGGTTCAGCTGCGGCTGGTCAGTCCTGGCCGCGCCACCGTGATGCGTCTCGAGGACCGGCTGCGCGTCGAGCGCTCACCGGCGCTCTTCGGCGACCTGAAGGCGCTGCTCGGACCGAGTTGCCTCACGCACTGAGGAACCGTCTGCGGTCCGGCGGGGCGCACGACGGCGCACGCCGCACCGGCTACTGCACCCCGGTGGCCGTGACGGTCGCGCCCTCGGGAACGGTGTGCGCCTCGTCGTCGTCGGCGGCCAGGACCGCGTCGCCCACGGCGGTGACTCCCGCGGAGAACGTCCAGTCACCCGTGACCGTCAGCGATGTCGACTCGACGAGCGAGGGCGGCCCAGCGGGCAGGCGGGCCTCGAAGTCCGCGATCAGCTTGTAGTGGCGGTCGAGCGCGACCAGCGGAGCGGGCACGCGGGCCAGCAGATGAAACTCCTCGGTGAGCTCATAGACGTCGGAGCGCAGCACCAGCAGGTCGTTCGTGGTCTTGACGGGCAGGAAGCGTGCGCGCGGAACCTCGACCACCCGCGAGCCGGGGAAGACGTTGACGGCCGCCCCCATCGCGGTCTCCAGCTGGACGACCTTGGTGGAGGACGGGTCCGTCGGGTCGACCGTCTTGTCGTTGCGGATCAGGGGTAGCGGCATGACGCCGTCGTGCTCGGCCAGCAGCGCGGCGAGGGCCTCGAGGTCGAACCACAGGTTGTTCGTGTGGAAGAACGGGTGCACGTGCCGGTCGTTGGCGGTGTCCAGCTCCTCCGGCGCGGTCTGTGCGGTCTCGCGCTGGATGATCTGCCCGTCCGAGCGGCGTCGGACGAGTTGACCGCCTTTGACGTCGGCGTCGGTCTTCGCGGCGAGCTCGGCGGCGTACGGTGCGCCGGTGGCGGCGAACCACGCGGCGATGCGGCCGTCGGGTGCTGCGCCCAGGTTGTCCGAGTTGGAGACGCTGGCGTACCTGTAGCCCTTGTCGAGCAGAGCCTGCAGCAGGCCGGAGGTCTGCAGTGCGGTGTAGATGTCGCCGTGGCCCGGAGGGCACCACTCCAGGCTCGGATCGGCGGGCCAGCTGACGGGCTCGAGCGTGTCCGCGGTCAGCTTGGGCTCACGGTTCTGCAGGAAGTCCGCCGGAACGCCGTCGACGGCGAGCTCGGGGTACTTGGCGAGCGTCGCGAGCGAGTCGGCCTGCGTCCGGAAGGAGTTCATCAGGACCAGAGGGACGTCCACCTCGTAGCGCGTGCGGACGGCGAGGACCTGGCGGGCGATGACGTCGAGGAAGGTGAGCTTGTCGCGGACCGGGAGAAGCGACTTGGCGCGGTCCATACCCATGGAGGTGCCGAGCCCGCCGTTCAGCTTCAGCACCACGGTGCGCGAGAGCGCGGCGCGGATCTCGTCCTCGGAGGGGGCGAGGTCCGCTGCCCGATCGATGTCGGTCAGGGGAGCGACGTCGGCCTCGCGGATGACGCCGCTGTGCCCGGCCTCCAGCTCTCCGTACAGCCGGGCGAAGGTGGCGATCGCGAGGTCGGGGACCTCGCCCTCGCTCATCTGGCGGCGGGCAAGGTCGAGTCCGTATGCGCTCATGGTGCTCAGCCTAGAGGTTTCCTCGCCACGGCGAGCAAGCCGGAGGTCCGCGGATGGTGACGTCACCATCATGGCCGACCACGGACCCGCAGGACGGGGAGTGCACCTAGACTCGGCGGGTGATCCATCTGACCCCCGAGCAGCAGATCTTCGTCACCGAGCGCCACCTCGCCACGCTCACAACGCTTCGTCCCGACGGGACACCGCACGTGGTACCCGTCGGGTTCACCTGGGACGCCGAGGCGGGCGTTGTGCGGGTCACGACGAACGACACGTCCGTGAAGGCGCGCAACGTGCTGGTCGCTCAGGAGAACGGGGCGCCGGGCGCGGCGGCGGTGTGCCAGGTCGACGGTGGGCGGTGGATCACTCTGGAGGGGACGATGACGCTCTCGCGCGATCCTGCGGAGATCGCCGACGCCGTGCGGCGGTACACGGTTCGCTACCGCCAACCGGGGGAGAACCCGCGGCGTGTGGTGCTGCGCCTCGAGGTGCAGCGGGTGATGAGCTCGACCTACATGGCGCGCTGAGCGACCCGCGCCGACACCGCGCCGTCGGGCGTGCTGACCGACACCTTGTCCCCGGCGACGAGCTGACGCCCCCGGCGGGTCTCGACCTCGCCGTTGACGGATACCTCACCCTCGGCGATGAGTTCGTGCGCGCTCGCACCCGACTCGGCGAGGTCGGCGAGCTTGAGGAACTGGCCCAGGCGGATGGAGTCGTCTCGGATCGTCACGTCGTTCACCGGTCCAGTCTCGCACCGGTCGTGGTCGGCTCGGTCTCGGTCGGCGAAAGGACCCACGACCGGGCGGGGAGCCGAACTAGACTCCCCGGTGTGATGAACCGACTCGATCTGCGTGGCCGAACCCTGTCCGCTCGTGAGCTTCCTGCGGTGCTCCCGCGCCCCGAGCTCGGCGTCGAGGATGCCGCCCATCTGGTCGAGCCCATTATCGCCGCGGTGCGCGAACGAGGGGCGCAGGCGCTGCGCGACTATGCCGAGAGGTTCGACGGCGTGCGTCCGGAGTACCTGCGGGTCCCCGCCGCTGCGCTCGCCGAGGCTCTGGAGCGCCTGGACCCGCAGCTGCGTGCGGCCCTCGAGGAGTCCGTCACCCGGGTGCGGACGGTGCACGCCGCGCAGCGGCCGCTGGACTTCACGGTGGAGGTCGCCCCCGGCGCAGTCGTTCGCCAGCGCTGGATCCCCGTCGGGCGCGTCGGGCTGTACGTGCCGGGCGGGCTGGCCGTGTATCCGTCGTCGGTGATCATGAACGTCGTCGCAGCGCAGGAGGCGGGAGTGCCTTCCCTCGCGGTGGCCTCACCGCCCCAGGCCGCCAACGGCGGTCTGCCCAACCCGACGATCCTCGCGGCGTGCGCGCTGCTCGGGGTGGACGAGGTGTACGCCGTCGGCGGCGCCCAGGCCGTGGCCATGTTCGCCTATGGAGCGCGAGGCACCGAAGCCCAGGACGGCGACGTCGTGTGTGAGCCGGTCGACGTGATCACCGGTCCGGGCAACGTGTTCGTCGCCGCGGCGAAGCGCCTGGTGCGCGGCGTCGTCGGCATCGACGCGGAGGCGGGACCGACGGAGATCGCCGTGCTCGCGGACGACACTGCGGATGTGGAGCACGTCGCGGCCGACCTGATCAGCCAGGCCGAGCACGACCCGATGGCGGCCTCCGTCCTGGTGACGCCGTCGGTCGAGCTCGCCGACGCCGTCGACGCGCGGATCGCGGAGCGCGCCGCGGCGACCAAGCACGCCGAACGCGTTGCGACGGCGCTGTCGGGCCCACAGTCGGCGATCGTGCTCGTGGAAGACGTCGACCAGGGGCTCGCCGTGGTGAACGCCTACGGCGCCGAGCACCTCGAGGTCCAGACGCGCGATGCGGCCGCCGTGGCCGATCGCGTCACGAGTGCAGGGGCGATCTTCGTCGGCCCATACTCGCCCGTGCCGCTCGGGGACTACATGGCGGGCTCCAACCACGTCCTGCCGACGGGCGGCTGCGCGCACTTCTCGAGCGGCCTCGGGGTGCACAGCTTTGTCCGTGCGGTGCAGGTGATCGAGTACTCGCGCGACGCGCTCGGGGAGATCGCAGCGAAGATCGAGGGGTTCGCGGTCGCGGAGGACCTGCCGGCGCACGGCGAGGCGATTGCTGCGCGCTTCACGCGCTGAATCGGGCTCTGGGCTCTTGGCGTGCTCCGCTGAACTGCCCGTGCGGCGTGCTTCGGGTGCTGGCGCCGCACGAGGCGATTCCTGCGCACGGATGGGCGATCTGGGACGTCCGACCTTCCTCGTAGCTGCTGTTGTCTCGTCGGTCTGCGTGGTT
>JBQGOU010000290.1:0-4337 GCA_052086865.1 Cellulomonadaceae bacterium | reverse complement strand
GCCGACCAGGGGTCGGCGGTCCGGCTCGGCGTGGACCTGGCCGCGGGCCTGCTCGCCGACGGCGCCGCAGATCTGGCCCCGCTCGGACGGGACGGGACGTGATCCCGGACACCGGCGCGCCCTCCCGCGACACCGAGCTGCGTGTTCTGGTCCCCCGCGGCGGCGAGCCTGGGCAGCGGCTGGCGGCTGCGGTCCGCGCAGCGGGCCTGACGCCCGTGGTCGCACCGCTGATCACCTTCGAGCCCGCGCCGGATCCGGCTGCGCTGGACGCCGCACTGCGCGATCTGTGCGACGGCGCCGACGACTGGCTGGTGCTCACCAGCGAACGCACCGTCGACGCCCTCGCCGCCCGGCCCCTGTTCGACGAGCTGCTGTGCGCCGAGGTGCATGTCGCCGCCGTCGGGCCGAGCACCGCGGCCCGCGCCGAGGAGCTGGGCCTGGAGATCGACCTGCTGCCCGAGACGGATCCGACGGCAGCGGGGCTCGTCGCCGAGCTGACCCGGCTGCGCCCGGCCAGCGCGCTGGTGCCGCACTCGGACCTGGCCGGGCCGGAGCTCGCCGACGGCCTGCGGGCCGCGGACTGGCAGGTGCGCGAGGTCGTCGCCTACCGGACCGTGACCGCCACCGAGCTGGCGCCGACCGTGTGGCCGATCGACGCGGTGCTTCTGACCTCGGGCAGCACTGCACGTACCTGGGCGGCGCTGCGCCCCGTCCCGAGCGCGGAGGCGCTCGTCATCTGCATCGGCCCGCGCACCGAGGAGGCGGCCGTCGCAGCCGGCCTCACCGTGGCCGCGGTCGCCGCCAGCCCCGACGCCCAGGCGCTTGTCGCCGCCTCGACCGATGCGCTCACAAGGAGCCGATCATGACCGAGACATCTCCCCGGCCCGCACCCGCCGACGCACTCGTGCGCCGCCCTCGCCGGTTGCGCGCCACGCCTGCGCTGCGCGGGCTCGTCGCCGAGACCCGCCTGCACCCGCGCGAGCTCATTCTGCCGCTGTTCGCCCGGGAGGGGCTCAGCGAGGCCGCGCCGATCGGATCCATGCCCGGCGTCCACCAGCACTCGCGCGACTCCCTGCGCCGGGCCGTGGCGGCGGCCGCCGAGGCGGGGCTGGGCGGCGTCATGCTGTTCGGCGTGCCGGAGCACCGGGACGCCAGCGGCAGCGCGGCCACCGATCCGGCCGGCGTGCTGAACCTGGCGATCCAGGACGCGGTGACCGAGGCCGGGGACGCGTTGGTGGTGATGGCCGATCTGTGTCTGGACGAGTTCACCGACCACGGGCACTGCGGGCTGCTCGCCGGGGACGGCTCGGTCGACAACGACGCGACGCTGGGACGGTATGTGGACATGGCGCTGGTACAGGCGGACGCGGGCGCGCACGTGGTCGCCCTGTCCGGGATGATGGACGGCCAGACGGCGGCGGTGCGCGGCGCCCTCGACGCGGCGGGGCGCACGGGCACCGCGATCCTGACCTACGCCGCCAAGTACGCCTCAGCGTTCTACGGCCCGTTCCGCGACGCCGTCGAGTCGACGCTCGTGGGTGACCGCCGCACCTACCAGATGGATCCGGCGAACCGCCGCGAGGCGCGCGTCGAGGTCGACCTGGACGTGGCGGAGGGCGCGGACATCGTCATGGTCAAGCCCGCCGGCCCCTACCTGGACGCCCTGGCCGATGTGGCCGCGACAAGCCCCGTACCCGTCGCGGCCTACCAGGTCTCCGGCGAGTACGCCATGATCGAGGCGGCCGGTGCGCGCGGGTGGATCGACCGGGACCGGGCGATTGCCGAGTCCCTGCTGGGGATCAAGCGCGCCGGCGCCGACATGATCCTGACGTACTGGGCACAGGAGGTCGCGACGACGAGAGGACTGCAGGGATGAGCACCGACAAGAACCTGGCCGCGTTCACGAGGGCCACGGCGGTGCTGCCCGGTGGGGTGAGCTCCCCCGTACGGGCCTACGGTTCGGTGGGTGGCACCCCGCGCTTCATCGCCTCCGCGCAGGGACCGACGATCACTGACGCCGACGGGCGGTCGTACGTGGACCTGGTCGCCTCCTGGGGCCCAGCGCTGCTCGGGCACGCGCACCCCGCCGTCGTCGAGGCCGTGCGTGAGGCGGCGGGACGCGGGCTCAGCTTCGGGGCGCCGACGCTCGCCGAGGCGGAGCTCGCCGAGACCGTCGCGGCGCGCCTGGCCGCGGCACGCCGCTTGGTGGCGCCGATCGAGAAGGTACGGCTCGTGTCCACGGGCACCGAGGCGACCATGACCGCGGTCCGCCTCGCCCGTGGCGTCACCGGCCGCCCCCTGATCATCAAGTTCGCCGGGTGCTACCACGGCCACGTCGACGCACTGCTCGCGCAGGCCGGCTCCGGGGTGGCCACGCTCGCGCTGCCCGGCTCCGCAGGGGTCACCGAGGCGGCCTCGAGCGAGACGCTCGTCCTGCCGTACAACGACCTGGAGGCCGTGGAGACCGCATTCGCCGAGTACGGCCCGCAGATCGCGGCCGTCATCACCGAGGCCGCACCCGCCAACATGGGTGTGGTCCCGCCCCTGCCCGGATTCAACGCGGGCCTGCGCCGGGTCACCGCCGAGCACGGCGCGCTGCTGATCCAGGACGAGGTGCTCACCGGGTTCCGGGTCAGCCCGGCCGGCTGGTGGGGCCTTGAGGGCGCCGTCGAGGGCTGGGCGCCCGATCTGTTCACCTTCGGCAAGGTCATCGGCGGCGGCATGCCCGTGGCCGCCGTGGGTGGGCCGGCCGCGGTGATGGACCACCTCGCGCCGCTCGGCGCGGTCTACCAGGCGGGCACGCTGTCCGGTAACCCGGTTGCCGTGGCCGCGGGTCTGGCGACCCTGCGCGCCGCGGACGACGCCGTCTACGCGCGGGTGGACGAGGTCGCCCGGATCGTCTCAGGCGCCGTGAGCGAGGCACTGGACCGTGCCGGCGTGCCGCATGCCGTGCAGCGTGCCGGCAGCCTGTTCTCCTTCGCGTTCGGCGAGTTCCCGCGCACAAGCACCGGGGTGATCGGGCCCCGCGACTACGCCGCGGTCCAGGCGAGCGAGACCTGGCGCTACCCCGCGTTCTTCCACGCGATGCTCAACGCCGGGGTGAACCTGCCGCCGTCGGCGTACGAGGCCTGGTTCGTCACGGCCGCGCACGACGAGGCGGCGGTGCAGCACGTGCTGGACGCCCTGCCGGCGGCGGCCCAGGCCGCGGCCCAGGCGCCGCGGCCTGGCCGCTGAGGAGCGGCGCCAGGGCGTGGCCAACGCCCCGGACGCGCTCAGGCCTCCAGTGCGCCGGTCGCCGATGTCGCCAGGGAACGCAGGCGGAAGCCCAGGGCGACGAGCACGACGCCGAAGACCAGGGCGTAGATCCCGACGATCCACACGATCGTCACCAGGCCGGACGCCGGCTGGCTGAACAGCAGCGCGCCGAACACGATGTAGAGCAGCCCGGCCAGCACGCCCAGCACTCGGGCGCCGCCCTTGACGTCGGGGATGGTCAGGGCCGCGACCAGCTGGAACACACCAGCCAGCACGGACCACACCGCGACGGTGTAGACGAGCACCACCAGGGTGATGCCGGGCCAGGCCAGCACGACCACGCCGAAGAGGATGGACAGCACACCGAGCAGGACGCGGGCGGTGACGCCTCCGTACCCGCGGTGGCGGATCCCCTCGATGATCTCCACCACGCCGTCGACGATCGCGAAGATCGCGATGACCAGGGCAAGTGACCACGCCGTGGACAGCGGTGAGGCCAGGGCGATGATGCCGAACAGGATCGCGATGACACCACGGATGACGGGCCAGTACCAGACCTGCTTGGCGGTCGAGGCGAATGCGGTCAGTGGATCGGTCATGAGGCACGTCCTATCGAGCGACAACGAGGTGGCCGGGGCGACCTGATGTGGGGCCGGTGGCCTGATCACGTCCCATCATGCTCCCCTCGAGGCCGGCCTGTCAGCGTTCTCCCAGCAATGTCACATCTCTCGACACGGCACCATCGGCTCGCCAGTCAGCGCGCGGAATCCGCACCACGGACCACTCCCAACCGTCCACGGCTCGGAATCCGCGATCTGGACGGTCGGGAGTCGGGAGTCGACCGTCAGCGGAACCGGCGGCCCTCGTCGCGGCGGTAGGCCCACACGCACGCGACGGCGAACAGCGCGGTCCACCCGAGCAGTACTGGCCAGGCCAGGCCATACGCGGGCTCGCCCGTGACGGCCTGCACCAGCAGGTCTCGTCCGGCGCGGGTGGGCAGCGCCTGGGAGATCGGCTCGAGCCAGGACGGGAACATCATGGGCGGCAGGAACAGCCCACCCGCGAAGGCCATGGGGAACAGC
>JBQGOU010000289.1:0-4351 GCA_052086865.1 Cellulomonadaceae bacterium | reverse complement strand
GATCTGGTAGTAACGCTCCATACCAGCGACCATCAGCAGCTGCTTGAACAGCTGCGGGGACTGCGGCAGCGCGTACCAGGACCCAGGGGCGAGCCGGGCGGGCACCAGGAAGTCACGGGCCCCCTCCGGTGTCGACCGCGTGAGCGTCGGGGTCTCGATCTCGGCGAAGTCCAGGGCGTCCAGAACCCGCCGGGCCGCGGCGTTGGCCTTGGCGCGCAGGCGCAGGGCATGGGCGGGCGCTGGCCGGCGCAGGTCAAGGTAGCGGTACTTCAGCCGGGCCTCCTCGCCGATGGTCTCGGTGCCCTCGAGGGCCGTGGACACCTGGAACGGCAGCGGGGCCGACTCGTTGAGCACCACCACGTCCTCGGCGATGACCTCGATCGCACCGGTCGCCAGGTTGGGGTTGGCGTTACCCTCGGGGCGCGCGGAGACCACGCCGGTGACCTGCAGCACGAACTCGTTGCGCAGCGGGTGGGCGACATCCTCGTCCCGGATCACCACCTGGGCGATCCCCGAGGCGTCACGCAGGTCGATGAAGGCCACCCCACCGTGATCACGCCGACGATCGACCCAGCCGGTCAAGGTGACGGTCGAGCCGATGTCGTCGGCGCGCAGGGATCCGGCGGTGTGGGTGCGAAGCACGAAGAGGTCCTTCCGAACAGGAATCGTCTGAGGTCGAACGGCGCGGCCTGCGCCTCGCCAAGTCTAGTTGCACCCGATGTGCTCCGGCGCCGCCCGGCACGATCGCGCACGGGGCGCGACAATGTCCCCCATGCACACCTCCTCGCCCAGCCCGTCGATCCCTGCATCCGCACTGCACGAGCGGCGCAGCGCGGGCGTGCTCGTGCTCACTGCGCTGCTGGCCGCGAACGCCGTCGTCGCGTTCGCCGGCTCCCTCGCGGTGCGCACTTCGGTGGACGGCTGGTACGCCCAGGCCGACAAGGCACCGTGGAGCCCACCGAACTGGCTGTTCGCCCCGGCGTGGACGGTGCTGTACGTCCTCATGGCCGTCGCGGCCTGGCTCGTGTGGCGTCAGGGCGGCTGGCGCGCTGCATCCGGGGCCCTGTGGCTCTACGTCGCGCAGCTCGCGCTCAACGCCGCCTGGACGCCGGTGTTCTTCGGCGCGCAGCTGCTGTGGCCCGGGCTCGTGGTGATCGTCGCGCTCGACGTGGTGGTCGTGGCGACGATGGTGGCGTTCGGGCGCCACAGCCGCGCCGCGGCCTGGTTGCTCGCGCCGTACCTCGCGTGGATCGTGTTCGCGACAAGCCTGAACGCCGCGGTGGCCCTGCTCAACTGAGACGTCGGCCGCCGTTCGCGCGGCGCCAGCTCACGGTGCGGGCGGGGCCGCCGGGGCAACCACCGGCCACAGGTCCACGGCCGGGGGCGCCCACGTCGCTGCATCCGCCGCGATCTGCTCGCCGGAGCGGATGTCCTTGACCTGGTCAGGCTGAGCCGGCACGACGCTGCCGTCGGCGCGCACGTGCTCGGCCGTCGCCGGGAACCAGACGAACGGCACCCCCCGCCGGTCGGCGTACCTGATCTGCTTGCCGAACTTGGCGGCGCTCGGCGCAACCTCGACGGGAACACCCCGTGCCCGCAACGCCGCGGCGATCTCGTCCGAACGAGCCCGGTCCTCCTCCGAGTTCACAGCGACGACGACGGCGCTCGGCACGCCCCGCGAGGCGCGCACCAGGTCCTGACCGAGCAGCCGCGACATCAACCGCGAGACCCCGATCGACAGCCCGACGCCCGGGTAGGTGTTCTTGCCGTCCGAGGCGAGGGTGTCGTAGCGCCCTCCTGAGCAGATCGACCCGAGGTCCTCATGCCCGACGAGCACGGTCTCGTAGACCGAACCGGTGTAGTAGTCCAGGCCCCGCGCGATCTTGAGGTCAGCCACGACCACACCAGGTGCGCGCACCGCGGCAGCCTCGATCAGGGCGCCCAGCTCCGCGAGCCCCGCGTCCAGCAGCTCGCTCGTCACGCCGTGTTCGTCGGCCAGAAGCCGGACCTGGTCCACGACGGCGTGGTCCGCACCGTGGATCGCGGCGAGCGCGAGGCAGGCCTCGGCCTGCTGAGCGCTCGCTCCGGCCTCGTCCTGCAGCAGGGTCGCGACCGCACCGGGTCCGATCTTGTCGAGCTTGTCGATCGAGCGCAGTACGCCGTCGACGTCGGTGAGCCCGAGGCCGCGGTAGAAGCCCTCGGCGACCTTGCGGTTGTTCACCAGGATCCGCACCGGCGGAAGACCGATCCCCGCGAGCCCGCTGAGCGCCTCGGCCATGACCAGGGGCAGCTCGACCTCGTAGTGGTAGGGCAGCTCCCCCGCGCCGACGACGTCGATATCCGCCTGGACGAACTCCCGGAACCGGCCGTCCTGAGGTCGCTCGCCGCGCCAGACCTTCTGGATCTGATAGCGCTTGAACGGAAAGGCGAGGTGGCCGGCGTTCTCCAGGACGTAGCGCGCAAAGGGCACGGTCAGGTCGAAGTGCAGGCCGAGCCGGTCCGCACGCTCGGTCTCCTGCCCCGCCTCCCCCAGCTCCTGCAGCCGCTGCAGCACGTACACCTCCTTGGAGGTCTCCCCTTTGCGCAGCAGCTGGTCGAGCGGCTCGACGGCGCGTGTCTCGACTCCGGCGAAGCCGTGCAGCTCGAAGGTGCGCCGCAGTGCGTCGAGGATGTGCTGCTCGACGATCCGCCCCTCGGGGCGCCACTCAGGAAATCCGGACAGGGGTGTGGGGCGTGCCATGGTCGTGGATCCTATCGGCGCAGCAGGAAGGGGTTTGTCACAAGCTCGACGTCCATGCGGGTGGCAGGGCCGTGACCGGGCAGGACGAGGGTGTCCGGGGTGATCCTGGCGACCACGTCGCGCAGGGTGGCGCGCATGACGTCGCCGTCGCCGCCCGGCAGGTCCGTGCGGCCGATCGTGCCGGCGAACAGCACGTCGCCGGTGAGCGCTGTACGGCCACTCTCCCCGCGCAGTCCGCCGCCACCCGCCGGCAGCACGCTCGACGGATCGGCCTGCGCAGCAAAGGTGTAGATCGTGGATCCCTGCGTGTGCCCCGGGGCGTGCAGGGCTTCGATGACGAGGCCACCCACCTCCAGACGTGTGCGGCGTCCGTCGAACTGCTCGACTCGGGTCGGCGTGCGGTAGTCGGCGGGAGGGCACCCCGCCGCAGTCAGTGCCTGCCCGAGCGGGCCGGAGGCAAGGTGGGAGCGGTTCGAGGCCTCGAGCGTGCTAAACGGATCGGTCAGGCGGTAGACGTCCGCGGCGTGCAGGCTGAGCTTCACCTCGTACAGCTCGCACAGCTCCGCTGCGGACCACGTGTGGTCGACGTGGCCATGGGTGGCGAGGACGAGCCGCGGCTCCAGCCCGTATTCCTCCACGGCGGCCCGCACTGCCGGAACGACGCCTCCGCCCGGATCGACGATCACGCACGGACCGGACTCGCCGGCGAAGACCAGGTAGCAGTTGGTGCCGAACACGGGGGCGACGAGGGTGACGACATGCACGAGGCCAGACTATCCCGCGGACGCTTGACGGCCCGTCGGCACGGGCCCATGACAGCCCACCGGCACGGGAGTCCCTACACTGGTGCCGACGGCTGTGCGGCCACGCACAGCCCCGCCCGGTCACGGCACGTCCGTGACAGTCCACGGGTGACCGGCACGCGGGTCACCCGTCCACCGTCTGAGGAGTCCCCGATGAGCACCCACAGCACCGAGCCGGCCGCCCCTGCCCCGGACCCGACCCCTCAGGAATCACCCGAACTCAACGCCGAGGCAGCAGCGCAGGAGCCCACCGAGGCCATCGCACCCGAACAGCCCACCGAGGCGCAGCCCGCGCCGCGTCCGAGCCCGAAGCCCGTACCGCGGCCGAGCCCCCGTCCCCCGCTACCCCGTCCCGCCGGCGCCGCTGCGCCCGCCGCGCCGGAGCTCGCTCCCGTCCCGACCCCGGACGAGGCGGCGGCCACCGCCGCCGCAGCAGCCTTCGGTCGCGTCGATGACGACGGCACGGTCTATGTCCGCGAGGAGGCCGGCGAGCGCGTCGTCGGGCAGTTCCCGGGCGTCAGTGCGGACGAGGCGATGGGCCTGTACATCCGCCGGTTCCTCGACCTCAACGCCAAGGTGAGTCTCTTCGAGGCGCGGTTGGCCAGCACCGAGCTGTCCATCGGGGAGATCGACCAGACGCTCGCCAAGCTGACGTCGGAGGCTGCCGAGCCCAACGCTGTCGGCGACCTGGACGGTCTGCGCGCCAAGATCTCCCAGCTCGCCGACCGGGCGGGCCTGCGCCGTCAGGAGCTTGAGGCCGAGCGCGCCGCGGCCAAGGCCGCGGCCGTGGCCGCGCGCATCGCGATCG
>JBQGOU010000288.1:0-4361 GCA_052086865.1 Cellulomonadaceae bacterium | reverse complement strand
GGGCTGATCCTGCAGACCGAGAAGAGCGTCCTGTTCGTCATCCCGTGGTCGCGCTACTGGATCATCGGCACCACCGACACCCCGTGGGAACAGGACTTCCAGCACCCGGTGGCCACATCGGCGGACATCGACTACGTGATCGAACACGCGAATGCGGTCCTCGCCGAGCCCCTCACCCGCGAGGACGTCATCGGCACCTGGGCGGGTCTGCGCCCGCTGCTGCAGCCGGGCACCAAGGAGGGCACAAGCTCCGCCAAGGTCTCCCGGGAGCACACCGTGGCCTCCCCGGCGCCCGGCCTGACGGTTATCGCCGGCGGCAAGCTGACCACCTACCGCGTGATGGCCAAGGACGCGGTCGACTTCGCGCTCGGACCCCAGGCGGCGAACCGGCCGTCGGTCACCGGGAACGTGCCGCTGCTGGGCGCGGTGGGTCTCGAGGTGCAGCGCAACTGGAGCCGGACGCATGCGGGCACCTTCGGGTGGTCGCCGGCCATGGTGGACCACCTGCTGCACCGCTACGGCGCGCTGCTGACGGAGATCGTCGAACTGTGCGCCGCGGAACCCGGCCTGGCCACCCCGCTCGAGCATGCGCCCGCCTACCTGCGCGCCGAGATCGCCTACGCGGCCCGCTCCGAGGGGGTGCTCCACCTCGAGGACGTCCTCATGCACCGCACCCGACTGAACTACGAGGTCGCCGATCGCGGGCTCGGGGCGCTCGAGGAGATCTCGCAGATCCTCGCGCGCGAGCTCGGCTGGGACGAGGACCGGCGCACCGCCGAGATCGCCTCCTACACGGCCCGTGCCGAGGCGGAGGCCGCCGCGGAGAGCGAGCCGGACGACGCCGCGGCGGAACAGGTCCGCCTCGCCGCCCCGGACATCAGCCCGATGAAAGACCTGAAGGAGGCGTGATCCGCCGCTGAACCGTCCGTCGCCATCCATCCGCTCCACCATCTCTATCTGAGGGGTCGCACCACGCAGCCGCGGTGCGAGATACACGACAGAGCTGTCGCAAGGAGAATGAGAGCACACCGATGAACGATTTGCTGATGCACGCCTTCTGGTCCGAGGTGCTCGGCACCGGAACACTGATCCTGCTGGGTGCCGGCGTCGTCGCCAACGCCATCCTGCCCAAGACCAAGGGGTTCAACGGCGGCTGGCTGATGATCAACTTCGGCTGGGGGCTTGCGGTCTTCGCCGGCGTCTACGTCGCCCACCAGTCCGGCGCCCACCTCAACCCGGCCGTCACCGTCGGCCTGGCCACGGCCGGGGAGCCGTACTTCGCCAACGACACCGGCGTCATCGAGGCGACGGTGGGGTCCACCCTGGTGTACTTCGCGGCCCAGCTGCTCGGCGCCATCCTCGGCGCGGTGCTGGCCTTCGTCGCCTACAAGCGCCACTTCGACGAGGACGCACCGGCCGCCACCAAGCTCGCCGTGTTCTCGACCGGCCCCGAGATCCGCTCCTACGGCTGGAACTTCGTGACCGAGGTCATCGCGACCTTCGTGCTCGTGTTCTTCGTGGTCGTCTCCGGCATGACGCCCTCGGGGCTCGGACCGCTCGCCGTCGCGCTGATCGTGGTCGGCATCGGTGCCAGCCTCGGTGGCCCCACGGGCTACGCCATCAACCCCGCGCGTGACCTCGGCCCGCGCATCGCGCACTTCCTGCTCCCCATCAAGGGCAAGGGCTCCAGCGACTGGTCCTACTCCTGGGTCCCCATCGCCGGGCCGCTTGTCGGAGGGGTCCTCGCCGGTCTCCTCGGCGCCGCACTCAGCTGACCTGACCTGACCGACCGCACACCGAAGTGAAGGATGAATTTATGTCAGACAAGTACGTACTCGCGATCGACCAGGGCACCACGAGCTCCCGGGCCATCGTCTTCACGCACTCCGGCACGATCCACTCGGTGGGACAGCTCGAGCACGAGCAGATCTTCCCGCGTGCCGGCTGGGTGGAGCACAACCCCGAGGAGATCTGGAACAACGTGCGCGAGGCCGTCGGCCTCGCCCTGACCCGGGGGAACCTGACCCACGACGACATCGTGGCCGTCGGCATCACCAACCAGCGCGAAACCGCCGTCGTCTGGGACAAGAACACGGGCAAGCCCGTGTACAACGCCATCGTGTGGCAGGACACCCGCACGCAGAAGATCGTGGACGAGCTCGGCGGGGACGAGGGCGCGGACAAGTACAAGAAGATCGTCGGCCTGCCGCTGGCCACCTACTTCTCCGGCCCCAAGGTCACGTGGATCCTCGACAACGTCGAGGGCGCCCGCGAGGCCGCCGAGAAGGGGGACCTGCTGTTCGGCAACACCGACACCTGGGTGCTGTGGAACATGACGGGCGGAACCGAGGGCGGCGTGCACATCACGGATGTCACCAACGCCTCGCGCACCATGCTGATGAACCTCGACTCCCTCACCTGGAACGAGGACATCGCCAAGGACATGGGCATCCCGCTGTCCATGCTGCCGGAGATCCGCTCCTCCTCCGAGGTATACGGGCACGGCCGCAAGCGTGGCATGGTCCCGGACGTGCCGATCGCCGGGATCCTCGGCGACCAGCAGGCGGCGACCTTCGGCCAGGCGTGCTTCGAGAAGGGCACCGCGAAGAACACCTACGGCACCGGCAACTTCATGCTGCTGAACACCGGCACCGAGCCCGTGCAGTCCAAGAACGGGCTGCTGACCACGGTCTGCTACAAGATCGGCGACCAGCCCCAGGTGTATGCGCTCGAGGGTTCCATCGCGGTCACCGGGTCCCTGATCCAGTGGCTGCGGGACAACCTCGGCCTCTTCGAGGACGCACCGGACGTCGAGTTCTACGCCAACAAGGTCAAGGACAACGGCGGGGCCTACTTCGTCCCCGCGTTCTCGGGCCTGTTCGCCCCGCACTGGCGCTCGGACGCCCGGGGGGCGCTCGTGGGGCTCACCCGGTTCGTGAACAAGAACCACATCGCCCGGGCTGCGCTCGAGGCCACCGCGTTCCAGACCCGCGAGGTCCTCGACGCGATGAACGCGGACTCCGGGGTGGACCTGACCGAGCTGCGCGTGGACGGCGGGATGGTCGCCAACGAGCTGCTCATGCAGTTCCAGGCGGACCAGCTCGGCGTCGACGTCGTCCGGCCCCAGGTAGCGGAGACCACGGCGCTGGGCGCCGCATACGCCGCCGGAATCGCCGTCGGCTTCTGGGACGGTGAGCAGGACGTGCGGGACAACTGGGCGGAGGACAAGCGCTGGAGCCCGGACGTCGACGCGGACGAGCGCGACCGGCAGTACCGCCTGTGGAAGAAGGCCGTGACGAAGACCTTCGAGTGGGTGGACGAGGACGTCGTCTAGCCTCCCGCCCTGCTAGCAGCTGGCTTTTCTGGGCTCTGGGTCACAGTTCGTGACCCAGAGCCCAGAAAACTGCGCGCGGGCACCGCCCGGGGTTCCTCGGTAGCGTGGCACCGTGGCTCGACTCCTCTCCCGCTCGGCCTTTGCGCCGCTGGCCGTCCTCGTCCTGCTCGCGGCCCTGACCCTGCTGCCCGCCTTTCCGGCATTCGCAAGCGCCGACGGCGACCGCGTGCGGGACCTCGAGATCAGCTACCAGATCGACGCCGCCGGCACGGTGCACGTCACCGAGACCTACCAGTGGGACTTCGGCTCCCGCGAGGGGCGCGGCTTCGCCCGCCAGCTTGACGCGGCCTTCGAGCACGATGACGACCACGTCCGTGAGTACCGGTACACCGACGTCGCCGCGAGCAGCCCCTCGGGCGCACCTGCCGACGTCACGCTGGTGGAGGACGGCGCGAGCCTGGAAGTCCAGGTCGCCGCGCCCGAGGACAGCGACGAGCGGGTCACGGGCGTGCAGACCTACGTGCTGAGCTACACGATTACCGGCGCGCTGAACGCGGTGCGCGGGCAGCAGGACGTCCCGGACGCGGACGAGTTCTTCTGGAACGTCCAGGGCCCCGACCACCCGCCCACCGACCGGGTCGAGGTGAGCGTCACCGGCCCCGCGGACGCCACCGCGGTGCGCTGCACCCAGGACTCGGCCGGCACGGCGTGCTCCGCCCTCTCGGCGCCGGGCGCTGTGGTGACCGCGACGGCTGCCGACCTGGACGACGGCGACCCACTGACGATTGCGGTCGCATACCCGCCGGGGACCTTCACGGACACCGATCCGATTCTCGTGGACATCGAGCAGTGGGAGGACGAGCACGGCTCGCTGGACGGCGGCGACGGCTCCGTGGGCCCCGTGTTCGCCGTCGTCGGCGGTGTGCTCGTGCTGGGCGGCGCCGGGACCACGGCGGCAACCGTGGCGGTGCGCCGCAGGCGCCGCGACCTGGCCTTCGTCGGCGTGCCGCCCGGCACAATCCCGCCC
>JBQGOU010000287.1:1354-4404 GCA_052086865.1 Cellulomonadaceae bacterium | reverse complement strand
GCGGTCGGCGTCGTTGGCGTAGCACCACACCCCCGCCGAGGCCGTCACGCCCTCGTCGGCGAAGCCGGCCGCGCGGACCCAGGACAGCAGCCGGCGGCCGGCGTCGGGCTCGGCGCCGTTGGCGTGCGCGACCTCGTGGTAGAGCGTGTTCCACTCGGTCAGCGCCTCGGACTCGGGGAACCAGGCCATCGCGGCGTAGTCGGCGTCGCGCACCGCGACCAGCCCGCCGGGCTTGGTGATCCGCTTGATCTCGCGCAGCGCGAGGACCGGGTCGCTCAGGTGCTGCAGGACCTGGTGGGCGTGCACGATGTCGAAGGAGTCGGCGTCGAAGGGCAGCGCGTACACGTCGGCCTCGACGAAGTCGACGTTCTCGACCCCGGCGGTCGCGGCGTGCTGGCGGGCCTGCTCGAGCACCTTAGCGGAGGTGTCGATGCCGGTGACCACCCCGGGGGCGACCGTCTGGGCGAGGTCGACGGTGATCGTGCCCGGCCCACAGCCGACATCGAGCACGCTCAGACCGGGATGCAGGTGCGGCAGCAGATAGGCGGCCGAGTTCTCGGCCGTGCGCCAGCGGTGGGAGCGCAGCACCGAGTCGTGGTGGCCATGGGTGTAGGCGTCACGGGGGTGCGAGGCGCCGCCAGGAACGACGCCGGTTGTCGAAGTCATGCCGTCCACGCTAGTTCGGGGATGTGCGCCACGAGACCCCGTGACCACATGGTGGGCGGGGCGCGCTCACCCGGCGCCCGCGGCCGAGTGGACTCACGCGCCGGACCTGCCGGGCGGCGCTACCGTGAGGGCATGAGTGATTCGACCGCCTCCTCGACCCCCGCCCTGCGCCGCCTCGGCCGCTCCGGACTCACCGTCTCCGTCGTCGGTCTCGGCTGCAACAACTTCGGGCGCGCGAACACCGCGACGCAGGACCTCGACGGGACCCGAGCCGTCGTCGGCGCCGCGCTGGACGCGGGCGTGACCTTCTTCGACACCGCGGACACCTACGGCGCTGAGCCCGGGCTCAGCGAGCAGCTTCTCGGCCGGGCGCTGGGGGCGCGGCGCGCAGACGTCATCGTCGCGACGAAGTTCGGCATGGACGCCCAGGGCCTGAACGGACCCGACTTCGGCGCCCGCGGCTCGCGGCGCTACATCGTCGCCGCGGTCGAGGGCTCCCTGCAGCGCCTCGGCACGGACTGGATCGACCTGTTCCAGCTCCACACGCCGGATCCGGCGACGCCGATCGAGGAGACGTTGCGGGCGCTCGACGACCTGGTGCGCTCGGGCAAGGTGCGCTACATCGGCCACTCGAACCGGGCCGGGTGGCAGATCGCGGAGGCGGAGTTCGTGGCCCGCGAGCTCGGGACGGAGCGCTTCGTGTCCAGCCAGAACCACTACAACCTGCTCGACCGCCGGGCCGAGCTCGAGGTCACGCCGGCGGCGGCGGCCTACGGCCTCGGCGTGCTGCCGTACTTCCCGCTCGCCAACGGGCTGCTGACCGGGAAGTACACCCGCCACGACGCGCCTGCCGACGGCCGGCTGACCCATTCCAAGCCGCAGCTGCTGGCGAACGCCCCGTGGCCTGCGCTCGAGCACTACGCCGCCTTCGCCGACGCCCGCGGCCTGACCCCGCTCGACGTCGCCTTTTCCTGGCTCGCCGCGCAGCCGACGGTCGCCTCCGTGATCGCCGGGGCGACCAAGCCCGAGCAGATCCGGCAGAACGCCGCCGCGGTGCACCCGCTGAGCGCGGCCGATCTCGCCGAGCTCGACGAGATCTTCCCTGGTCCGGACAAGGTCGCGCTGTTCTGAGGGCGGTGCCGTGGCGGCCGGCGGCTACGGCGGCGGCGCCGTGCTGCCCCGGGGCACGAGCCAGGTCGGGACGACCGTCTCACGCTCGAAGCTCTCGCCGCGCACTGCGGCGACGGCCTTGCGCGCGGTCAAGGACCCGATCGCGAACACGTCCTGGTGAATCGTGGTGAGGTCCATCGCCTCCGCGAACGGATCGTCGTCGATGCCGATCACCGAGAGATCCTCCGGGATCCGCAGCCCGGCCCGGCGCACGGCGCGCTGCACCCCGAAGGCCACCTCGTCGGAGTGCGCGAAGATCGCCGTCGGCGGCCGGGGCAGGCTCAGCAGCTTCTGCGCGGCCAGCGCACCGCCCTCGACACCCCACCGCTGGTCCACGAGATACTCGGGAGGCGCCTTGAGCCCGGCCTCGCGCAGCGCGTCCTGATAGGCCTCGCGACGCCCGATGGTCGGCCAGTTGTCCGCCTGGGGGTCGCTCGCGTCCACCATGGCGATTCTGCGGTGCCGCAGTCGAACGAGATGGTCGACGGCCTGCCGGGCTGCGAGGCGGTCGTCGATTCCGACGAACGGGTACTCGGGCACCTTGCCGCCCGCGGCGAAGATCGAGACCCCGAGCAGGCGCAGCCGTTCGCGCTGACTGAGCGTCACCGAGGTTCCGAGCAGGATTAGCGCGTCGACCTTGCGGCGTTGGGGCAAGTGCTCGAAGTAGGCCGCCCGCTCGGCCCGCTCCCCCAGACGGGTGACCATGAGGTCGATGCCCTCGGCGCGCAGGACCTCGTCGACCCCCTCGAGCGCGCGGCTGAAGAACCATCCCGTCAGGTGGGGGGAGATCAGGCCGACGCGCCCGGTCCGTCCTCGCGACAACGCCGACGCCTCGGGTGAGATGACGTAGGACATCTCCTCGGCGATGCGCAGCACGCGCTGCCTGGTCGGCTCAGCGACCCCGGGGGCATTGTTGATGGCGCGCGAGGCGGTGGCCATCGAGACCCCGGCCGCCCGGGCGATGTCCTCCATCTTCACGAAGCCGCTGCGCTCCATGACCCGCATCATACGGTCGAAACACCTTCCCGCACGCCCACGGAACCGCTTTCACCACTATTCCTGGAGTCGAATCCATTCGACTGTTGCCCAGGTCACAAGAACGTAACAGAGGGGCTCCAGCGCTTGGCGCAGAGCGCGGGCCGTGCCACAGTCGGCGGAGCGGAAACGCTTTCATCTGAATAGCCCGATGACGTGCTTAGCAGATCCACTCCCCG
>JBQGOU010000287.1:0-1344 GCA_052086865.1 Cellulomonadaceae bacterium | reverse complement strand
CCCGGGGCGGCCCCGGGGGGGGCCCCCCCGCGGCGACGAGGCCTCAGGGGCGAGCACGCCCTCCATGTGCACGACGCTGTGTCACTTCAGAGAGGAACGACATGACCAGGGACACCAGACGTATCACCGTCGCCGGCGCCTCAGCGCTCACCATCCTGCTGCTCGCCGCCTGCGGCGGGGGCGGTGACGACGACGGAACGGCCACCGGGGGCGGTGGTGACGGATCCGACCGCGGTCCCATCACCTATGCCCAAGGCATGGACGCCTCGGGGATCATCTCCAAGCAGATCGCCGAGTGGAACGAGGCGCACCCGGGCGAGGAGGTGACCTTCATCGAGCTGCCCGCGAGCTCGGACGAGCAGCGCCAGCAGCACATCCAGAACGCCCAGACCCAGTCGGACGCGTTCACCGTCATCTCCGTGGACAACATCTGGGTTCCCGAGTTCGCGGCGAACCAGTTCATCGACGAGCTCGACCCGGCCGACTACGAGCAGGACAAGTTCATCCCCTCGGTCTGGGAGACGGGCATCTACCGGGACAAGCTCTTCTCCGTGCCGCGCGCCTCGGACGGCGGGCTGCTGTACTACCGCACCGACCTCTTCGAGGCCGCCGGCATCGACGCTCCCCCCACCACCTGGGACGAGCTCGTCGCCCAGTGCGAGCAGATCCAGGCCACCCCCGAGGGAGCCGACGTCGGCTGCTATGCGGGCCAGTTCGAGAAGTACGAGGGTCTGACGGTGAACTTCACCGAAGCCATCAACTCGGCCGGCGGCACCGTCACCCAGGAGGACGGCACGCCATCGGTCGACTCCCCGGAGGCGCTCGCCGGAGTGACCGACCTCGTCGACGGCTTCACGGACGGAGTGATCCCGCGCGAGGCGATCACGTACATGGAGGAGGAGGGGCGTCAGGCCTTCCAGGACGGCAAGCTGATCTTCCACCGGCAGTGGCCCTACCAGTACGTGCTCGCGAACGCCGAGGACGGCTCCAGCAAGGTCGCCGGCAACTTCGACGTCGCGGCACTGCCGAGCTTCGGTGACGGCGACGTCGGCCGATCCACGCTGGGCGGGTGGAACCTCGCCATCGCCAAGTACGGCAAGCACAAGGACACCGCCAAGGACTTCGTCGCCTGGATGGTGGAGCAGGAGCGCCAGGAGCAGAACCTGCTCGAGGCCTCGCTCGCCCCGGTCTACGCAAGCCTGTACGACGACTCTGCGCTGATCGCCGAGTACCCGTACCTGCCGGCGCTCAAGGAGTCGATCCTGTCCGCCGAACCCCGTCCACGCGTCGTCAACTACGGCGACGTGACCGCCGCGATCCAGGATGCCGCCTACGACGCGATCA
>JBQGOU010000286.1:0-4442 GCA_052086865.1 Cellulomonadaceae bacterium | reverse complement strand
GCTGACCGCATTACCCGGCCAAACCCAGCACCAAGGCCGATTAGCCGGATAAAGCGCGGACAACGCGATGGCCGAGTCGTTCAACGCCTCGCTCAAGCGCGAAACGCTCGCCGGCGCCCACGGCTGGCCCGACGCCCTCCAGGCTCGCCGCGACGTCTTCGCGTGGATCACCCGCTACAACACCCGCCGACGCCACTCCACCTGCGGCTACCGCAGCCCCGTCGACTACGAGAACGCCCACCACAAAGCTACGCTGGCACTCGCCGCGTGAAACCACCCGCGTGTCCACGATCAGGGGTCAAGCCCCCGGCTCGTTCGGCACGATCATCGGCAGCCCGCCGAACGCGCTGATGGTGGGATATCTCTCCGAGACGTATGGCATCGAGATCGGCTTCGGGCAATGGATGGCCGTGGGTGTGCCGCTGTCGATCGTGCTGCTGCTGCTCGCCTGGTTCGTGCTGACCCAGATCGTGTTCCGCACCGAGGCGGAGGAGATCCCGGGCGAGAAGGAGGTCATCCGGGCCGAGCTCGACCGGCTCGGCCCCATGTATCGCCCCCAGAAGCTCGTGATCGCCGTCTTCGTCGGCGCGGCCCTGTCCTGGGTGTTCCTGCCGCTGGTGTGGCCCGGCTCCCCGATCACCGACGAGGTCGTGGCGATCATCGCCGCCGTCCTGCTGTTCCTGCTCCCCTCCGGAGCGCCCGAGGGCGGCCGGCTGCTCGAGTGGACGGACACCAAGGAGCTGCCGTGGGGGATCCTGCTGCTGTTCGGCGGCGGGTTGGCACTGGCCAGCCAGATCACGGCCTCCGGGCTGTCCACGTGGATCGGTGACCGCGCGAACGGGCTGGCGGGGCTTCCCCCGATCGTGCTCGTCGCCGCGGTGTGCCTGATCACGGTGCTGCTCACGGAGTTCATGAGCAACACCGCGGCCGCCGCCACGCTGCTGCCGATCATGGGCGGCGTCGCCGTCTCCCTCGGGCAGAGCCCGCTGCTGCTCGCCATGCCGGTGGCCCTCGCCGCGGCCTGCACGTTCATGATGCCGGCGGCCACGCCACCCAATGCCATCGCCTTCAGCTCGGGGTATGTGCGGATCCCGGACATGGTCCGCGGCGGGGCGCCGCTGAGCCTGTCCAGCATCGTGCTGATCACGGCGACGGTCTACGCCCTGGGTGGGTGGGTCTTCCACCTGACCTTCTGAGCCCGGCGACTGGGGTAGTCCCCCTAACACGCGCCGCGTGAGCACGCGGCCGAACCTGGGGGACGGATGCTGCGCAGCCAGGCCGAGGCGATCCTCACGATGGTGGACGTCCACCCCTCGGTCCTGGCGCAGGTGGCCGAGGAGTTCCCCGACCTCGCGGGCCGAGTAGCCGAACGCCTCGGCGTAGGCACCCCGTCTGCCCCGGAGATCCCTGTGCCGCCGCCCGACGGCAGTCGAGGGGAGCCGGCGCCGTCTGCGCGCTCTCACTCCAGGTGGCGCGCGATCGCCGTCGGCCTGGTGGGGGCGGTCGCCCTGGGCGTGGCCGGGGTGGCGCTGCTGGCGTCCTCGGACTCGCCGGCCCCCGACGGCTGGGTGCGCTCCTACGACCACGCCCCGCGGGAGAGCTGGGTGCTGGCGGCCGCCGACCTGAACGAGGGGTGGTCTCGGTTCTTCACCGTGGCGCAGGCGTGGTCGACGGTTCCGAGAGGCCCGTTGGCAGCGGGTGACTCGTGGGTGCTGGGATACCTCGGATCCGGCGAACGCCACGGGCTCGTGGGCCTCGACCCGCAGACGGGGGCGGTGCGGTGGTACAGCGAGCTCGAGGCGGGGGAGAGCGTCGTCGGGTGCGCGGGCTCTGTCGATGTCGCCCAGTTGAGCTGTGTCGTGGCGGTCGCCGTCTCCACGGACGGTTGGGTGCGGGAGACCGTCGTCTATGAGATCGACGCCGGCTCCGGGCGCACAGTGGAGACAGGGCGCTTCGACGGGGAGCTGGCCTCCTTCCCGACTCCCGGTGGCGGAGTCGTCCTGTTGGACCAGACATCGGTGGGTTCCTGGACCCTGCACCGTCCGGGCCCGGACGGTTGGTCGCTGATGCCGGATGATCCGCGGGCGATGCCGAGCGAACAGGCCCCGGACGATGACGCCGTCTGGGTGAACTTCTCCGATGGTGCACGAGCGATTGACCCGAGCACGGGACAGGTGCTGCAGGAGCTGCCCGGCGCAGTGGCGGGCCTCGCCGGGGAGCAGCTGGTGTTCGACGACGGCCGGTACCTGGTTCCCGCAGCCCTTCCCGCGCCCGACGACGGCCACGCTCCGCTTGTGCTGCTCGAGTGGCAGCTGGAGGGGGACGGGATCCGGTACGCCGTGGTCGCCCAGGATGCGACCTCGGGGACGGAGCTGTGGATGTACGAGGCCGAGGCGCTCCGCGGGCTGACCCCGCCACTGACGCTGACGACGGGCAGGGCCGTCCTCGTGCTCGACGACCGCAGCGTTGTCGGTCTCGAGCCGTCAACCGGTGAGACGCTGTGGCAGCGTCAGATCCCCAGCCGGATGGGGAACGTCGCGACCGACGGCGAGCGCGTGATGCTCTCGTTGGGCGGCACGCTGACCGCGCTGGACCTGCGCACCGGCGAACTGGTGTGGGAGGCTGCAGACCTCTCCGCCACGCCGACCACTCTCGCCGTGGACGGCACACTCGTCTCGTGGTCCTCAACTCGGGTGGCGCGTCTCGATCCCTGAGGCCCCGGCGTGCTCGCCCGCCACGGTTGCGCGCGATCCGATAGCCTCGATGCGGCCACGGACGACGGTGGCAGCGCGGCTCGCACCGCACTTGGCGTATGAAGGGACATCTCACCGTGAGCGATCAGCAGCCCTGGGCGCAGAACCCCCAGGGGTACCCGCCGCCGGCTCAGCCGGCTCCGCAGGCGGGAACGCCCCAGAGCCAGCCGCAGTATCCCGGCCAGCCGCAGCAGCAGTACCCGGGCCAGCCGCAGCAGCCGGGATACCCCGGCCAGCCGCAGCAGCAGTATCCGCCGCAGGCGCAGCCGCAGTACCCCGGCCAGCCGCAGTACCCGCAGCCGGCCCAGGCGCCGCGACCCAACCCCTTCGCCGGAGTTCCGGTGCGCGACTACGTGACCGACAGCGCGGCCGCCCTGCTGCTGCTCGTGTCGCTCGCCCTGCCCTGGAACGTGGAAGACCGCGCAACCGACAACATCGCCGCGATCCTCATCACGGTGCTGTCCGTCCTCTCGCTCTCCGTGCACTACCTGGCCCGGCTCGGCCTCTTCCCGGCCACCTGGTCACCGCGGACGGTCTGGCTGGTCCGGGCCCTGCTGAACGTTCCCTACGTCGTGCTCGTGCTTGTCTACCTCGTCCTGGACGCGGTCTCGATCATCACCGACTCCACATCGATCACCGCCGGTGTAGGCGGAGCGGCCGCACTCGGTCTCGCGGGCGCCGTGCTGGCGGGCACTCCGCGGACGGCGGAGCTCGGCGATCCCCAGTCGCAGCGCGGCTTCGACGAGGGCTGGCTCCGCGGCCTCGCTGTCGCGGTGGGCGTCGCGGTGCTGTTCCAGCTGCTCTCCATCGTGGCCTTCCTGACCAACGATCTGAGCTGGGTGTCCGCGTGGACCATCGTGGCCTTCATCTTCAGCGTGCTTGTCCTGGCCGCGGTGACGGCCTGGGCGCCACTGAGCGTGGTGCAGCGCAAGGCGTCGTGGGTCCCTGTCGTCGTGGCGCTGAGCAGCGTCGCCGTCGTCGCCTTCCTGTTCCTGCTTTCCTCCTCGAACGGCGGCTGGGCCAATGATGTGACGTCGATCGGCAACGGCACCGCCGCGCTGATCCTGGTGCCGGCAATGGCTGCCCTGGCCGTCAGCCCCGTGATCGCCCGGATCCTGACCCCGCAGGACGAACGCCAGAAGTGGTTCGACTCGGCCGCACACGCGTGGGAGTACGTGATTCTGCTCGCCGGTTCCGTCATCCTGGTGAGCCTGCTGCGGCTCTTCCAGTCGGCCTCGCGCGACTACTACGGAGCGGGGCTCGTCTTCACCCTGATCTTCGCGGTGATCATCGTCGTCGCGGCAGTGTTGGCCCGCACTGCGTTGACTGGCAACCCGCTCAACGGCCGCGTCATCGCGCTGGCCGCCACCGGAGCCATCGTGGTCGTCGGTCTGATCGATGTGATCGTCCGCGCCAGCTCCGACACGATGGTGGTCGACTACGGCGCGCTTCTCGTCGCCTTCGGTCTGCCTGCCGTGGCGATCTGGGCGCTGACCGGGTCCAAGGCAGTCCGTGCGTACTACGCACAGAATGCGCCGCAGCCCTACGCAGCGGGTGGCGCGCAGGGATATGCCCCGCAGGGTTATGCCCAGCAGACCTACCCGCAGCAGGGCTACGCCCCGCAGAGTCGCCCGCAGCCCGCCGCAGGAGCGGGTTACGCGCAGCCTGCTCCGGTGGCGCCGTCGGCGG
>JBQGOU010000285.1:0-4452 GCA_052086865.1 Cellulomonadaceae bacterium | reverse complement strand
GGATCGCCGAGGTGCCGCCCGGCACGATCGGCGTGTCGATCAGCGCACCGCCGGACCCGGTGTTGGTGATCGTGAAGGTGGCGCCGCCCAGCTCGTCCGGGGTCACCTTGTTGTCGCGGGTGCGCACGGCGAGGTCCGCGATCTTGCGGGCGATCCCGCCCAGGTTGAGGTCGCCCGCATCCCGGATGACCGGCACGAGCAGACCGCGCGGGGTGTCGACCGCGATGCCAACGTTCTCCTGGGCGTGGTACGTGATCACGTCGCCCTCGAGGACGCCGTTGATCTTCGGGTACGCCTTGAGCGCCTCGACGGCCGCCAGGGTGAAGAACGGCAGGAACGTCAGGTTCGCACCCTCGCGGGCCTTGAAAGACTCCTTCGCCCTGGCCCGCAGGCGTGCCACCCGCGTGACGTCGACCTCGACCACCGTGGTGAGCTGGGCCTGGCTGTGCAGCGCCTCGACCATGCGCTGGGCGATGATCTTGCGCAGGCGGCTGGCCTTCTCCGTGGTGCCCCGCAGCGGGGAGACCTCGGGGACGCTGGCAGCCTTGGGCGCGCTCGGAGCCGGAGCAGCCGGGGCCGGTGCGGCGGACGCCTTGGCGGCCTCCTCGGCCTTGGCCGCGGCCTCGAGCACGTCCTCCTTGCGGATACGACCGCCGACGCCGGTTCCGGTGAGCTCCGCGACGTCGACGCCCTTCTCGGCGGCGAGCTTGCGCACGAGTGGGGTCAGGTAGGACCCGCCCGCCGACGCGACCTTGGGAGCGGCAGCGGGCGCAGCGGTCGAGGAGGTGCTCGGCACCGGAGCCTGCTCCTGCTTCGGCTCGGGCTTCGCCTCGGTGGCGGGCTTCGGCTCGGGCTTTGCCTCGGGAGCAGGCTCAGGCTTCGGCTCGGGCTTTGCCTCGGGAGCAGGCTCGGGCTTCGCCTCGGCCGAGCCCCCACCGATCACCGCAAGCGGGGCGCCGACCTCGACGGTCTCGTCCTCCTCGACCAGGATCGAGGTGAGCTTGCCTGCGACCGGGGAGGGGATCTCGGTGTCGACCTTGTCGGTCGAGACCTCGAGCAGAGGCTCGTCGACCTCGACGTCGTCGCCGACGGCCTTGAGCCACCGCGTCACGGTGCCCTCGGTGACCGACTCGCCGAGCGCAGGCATGACGACCTGCTCGCCGGAGCCGGAATCGGAACCGGAATCGGAACCGGAGCTCGGGGCTGGCTCGGGCGCGCTCTCCTGGCCGGTGGCCTCGGGTCCAGGCTGGTCCTCGGCCGCAGACTCCTCGGCGGGCTTCTCCTCGGCCGCGGCAGGCACCTGCTCGGAGCCGGCCTCGGTGGAGGCGTCGGCGCCGGAGTCGGCGTCGCCGATCAGGGCGAGGTCCGCCCCGACCTCGACCGTCTCGTCCTCGTCCACGAGGATCTTGGTCAACGTGCCCGCGAACGGGGAGGGGATCTCGGTGTCGACCTTGTCGGTGGAGACCTCGAGCAAGGGCTCGTCGACCTCGACACTGTCACCGACCTGCTTCAGCCACCGGGTGACGGTGCCCTCGGTGACTGATTCGCCCAGTGCGGGCATCTTTACGGAGTCAGCCATGACCTCACGTGCTCCTTCGGTTCGGGGGTCGGTGTCAGTTGTGGGCGTGCAGCGGCTTGCCGGCCAGCGCGAGCGTGGCCTCGCCGAGCGCCTCGTTCTGGGTCGGGTGCGCGTGGATCAGGGCCGCGACGTCCTCGGGGTAGGCGTCCCAGTTCACGATCAGCTGGCCCTCGCCGATCAGCTCACCCACGCGGGCGCCGATCATGTGGACGCCGACGATGGGGCCGTCCTTCTCCCGCACCAGCTTGATGAACCCCTGCGTGTTCAGGATCTGGCTCTTGCCGTTGCCCGCCAGGTTGTAGTCGAGCGTCTCGACCTTGTCCGCGCCGTAGGCCTCCTTGGCCTTGGCCTCGGTGAGACCCACCGAGGCGACCTCGGGGTTGCAGTAGGTCACGCGGGGGATGCCGGACTCGACGATCGGCGCGGGGTTGAGGCCCGCGATCTGTTCGGCGACGAAGATGCCCTGTGCGAAGCCGCGGTGCGCGAGCTGCAGGCCGGGCACGATGTCCCCGGCGGCGTAGATGTTGCCCACCCCGGTGTGCAGGCGCTCGTCCACGATGACGAAGCCGCGGTCGAGGGTGACCCCCTGCTCCTCGTAGCCCAGGTCCGCGGTGCGCGGGCCACGGCCGACGGCGACCAGCAGCAGGTCGGCCTCGAAGGTCTTGCCGGACTTCAGCGTGACCTTCACCCCGGAGTCGTTGCTCTCCACGTGGTCGAACAGGTCCCCGACGCTGAACGCGATGCCCCGTTTGCGGAACGCCCGCTCCAGGCCCTTGGACAGCGCCTCGTCCTCGGCCGGGACCAGGTGCGGCAGGCCCTCGACCACCGTGACGTCCGCCCCGAAGGACTTCCACACCGAGGCGAACTCGACGCCGATCACACCGCCGCCCAGGACGACCACGGACCGGGGGATGTAGTCCAGGGTGAGCGCCTGGTCCGAGGTGATGACACGTCCACCGATCTCGAGACCGGGAAGCGTTCTGGCGTAGGAGCCGGTGGCCAGGACGATGCTCTTGCCCGTGTAGCGCACCCCGTCCACCTCGACGGCGTCCTGGGCGACCAGCCGGCCGTGTCCCTCGATGAGGGTGACCTTGCGCGACTTCACCAACCCCTGCAACCCCTTGTACAGGCGGGCGATGACGCCGTCCTTGTAGGAGTTCACGCCACCCATGTCGATGCCCTTGAGCTCCGTGAGCACCCCGATGGAGGAGCCCTCGCGGGCCTCGTCGGCGACCTCGGCGGCGTGCAGCAGCGCCTTGGTGGGGATACAGCCGTTGTGCAGGCAGGTGCCGCCCAGCTTGCCGGACTCGATCAGGGCGACGGACAGGCCGAGCTCGGAGGCGCGCAGCGCGGTGGCGTAGCCGCCGCTGCCTCCGCCGAGGACGACGATGTCGAATTCTGTGCCGGTGGTCTCGGCCACGTGCAGCTCCTTAGGTGCGCAGGATCGTCGAGCGAAGAGTTCTGCACATCTTGTCATCACTATGACCTTGGTCCCAACCGCACCGGGGCGGGCCGGGTGTGATGCTCAAGACACCGCTGCCGCTGCCGCACGGCTGCGCCGCCGGCTGAGTGCGGGCGGCTGGGTGCGGGCGGCCAGGGCCGGAGGAACTATCCTTTCCGGATGGGACTCTTCGGCGACCTGTTCTCCCGCCGCCGTGCCGGCGCAAGCACCGACACGCACCCCGGCGGCTCGGCCAAGCACGCCACGCTCGAGCACCTGGCGTCGTTCGTCGCGACGCGTACGGGGGTGGAGGCGTACATCGAGCCGGAGACCAAGGACACCCCGCCGACGATTATGCTCATCGCCACCGACGGCGAGTGGACGCGCCGGCGCGTGCCCGACGAGCGCACCGCCTGGGCCACCGCGAAGAAGCTTGCGGTGCCGGTGTACAACGTGCGGTTCACGGGGTATCCGCAGCGCATGCGGGACTGGAACTCGCGCCAGCGCGGTCGCAAACTCACCTGAGCTCCCTGCTACCAGGCGCGGCCCCGGCGGGGCCGCGCCTGGTACGGATCAGCGCTGGGCGCGTGCCTCGAGCAGGGCGAGCATGGTGCGCACCCCGACGCCGGTGCCTCCGGCGCCCGTGTAGCCGTGTGCCGCGCCCTCGTTGTAAGCGGGGCCGGCGATGTCCAGGTGGGCCCACGGGGTGTCCTCGACGAACTCCTTGAGGAACAGGCCGGCGGTGAGCATCCCGCCCGCGCGTGAGCCGATGTTCGCGAGGTCGGCGACGGGGGAGTCGAGGCTCGGGCGCAGCTCGGTGGGCAGCGGCATGGGCCAGAACTGCTCCCCGCTCGCCCGTGCGGCGTCGACCACGTCGGCGCGGACGTCGTCGGTGCCCATCACGGCGCTGACCCGGTCCCCGAGGGCGACGACCTGCGCACCGGTGAGCGTGGCGATGTCCAGGATCAGGTCCGCACCGTCCTCTCGTGCGCTGACCAGGCCGTCGGCGAGCACAAGCCGGCCCTCGGCGTCCGTGTTCAGCACCTCGACGGTGGTGCCGCCCCGGATCGAGATGACGTCGGACGGGCGCTGCGCGGTGCCGGACGGCATGTTCTCCGCCAGGCACAGCCAGCCCGTGACCGCCACGGGCAGACCCAGGCGCGCGGCAGCGACGACGGTCTGGAGCACCGCGGCGGCGCCGGCCATGTCGGACTTCATCGCCTCCATGCCCTTCGCGGGCTTGATGGAGATGCCGCCCGAGTCGAACGTGATGCCCTTGCCGACGAGCGCGACCTTCGCCGCAGGGCGCGACGGCGTGTAGGCGACCTTGACGAGGCGCGGCCCGCGCGCCGAGCCCTGGCCGACGCCGACCAGGCCGCCGTACCCGCCCGCGGCGAGCGCCTTGTCGTCGAGCACGGTGACCTTGAGGCCC
>JBQGOU010000284.1:0-4496 GCA_052086865.1 Cellulomonadaceae bacterium | reverse complement strand
CCGACGGCCGCACGCTCGTGATGGGGGTCGTCAACGTCACCCCGGACTCCTTCTCCGACGGCGGAGAGTGGTTCGAGCCCGACGCCGCAATCGCCCACGGACGCCTGCTGCGGGCGCAGGGCGCCGACATCCTCGACGTCGGCGGCGAGTCCACCCGTCCGGGCGCAGGCCGTGTTCCCGTCGATGTCGAGCTGCAGCGCGTGCTGCCGGTCGTCCGGGCACTGGCCGCGGACGGAGCGGTGGTCAGCATCGACACCACCCGGGCCCAGGTCGCCCGGCAGGCGGTGGCCGCAGGCGCCGTCGTCGTCAACGATGTGTCGGGAGGGCTCGCCGACCCGGAGATGCCCGACGTCGTCGCCAGCACCGGTGTGACCTACGTCGTGATGCACTGGCGCGGCCACGCCGACGTCATGGATGCTCTGGCGCAGTACGAGGACGTGGTCGCCGAGGTTCGCAGCGAGCTGCTCGCCCGGGTGGACGCGCTGCGCGCCGCCGGGGTGGACGACAGTCAGCTCGTCCTCGACCCCGGGCTGGGCTTCGCCAAGCCCGGAGCGGCGAACTGGCCCTTGCTCGCGCATCTGGACTCCCTGGTCGAGCTCGGGTTCCCGGTGCTTGTGGGCGCCTCCCGCAAGAGATTTCTCGGTACGCTGCTCGCGGGGCCGGACGGGCAGCCGGCTCCGCCGCGTGCCCGTGATGGTGCCACCGCAGCCGTCACCGCGCTTACCGCCGATCGCGGTGTGTGGGCAGTGCGTGTGCATGACGTCCCGCCGTCGGCGGACGCCGTTCGAGTGAGTCGAGCCTGGGCCGCCGCGCGGTCCGGGTCAGTGAACGACAGGAGAAGCTAGTGGCCTATCCGGCACCGGGCGCGACGACGGACGAGCATGGTCGCCCCCTCGACCAGATCCGGCTGGTCGGCATACGGGCGACGGGGCACCACGGCGTGCTCGAGTCCGAGCGGGCGAGCGGGCAGCCCTTCGTCGCCGACGTCGTAGTCCACCTGGACACCCGCCGTGCCGCGGCGGGGGATGACCTGTCACTGACGCTGAACTACGGCACGCTCGCCGAGCGCGTGGCCCAGGTCCTCGCCGGAGCCCCGGTGAACCTGATCGAGACCGTCGCCGAGCAGATTGCCGCGGTGGTTCTCGACCATGCCGTCGCCAGCGCCGTGGATGTCTACCTGCACAAGCCGCGCGCCCCCATCACCGTCGAGTTCACCGACGTCGTCGTGGCGATCCACCGCAACCGGGTCAAGCTCCCCGCAGCGCGCTTCGACCTGGACGCGGTGGCTGCATCGCCGGCGCCCCCGGTTCCGGACGGTGCGCCGGACGGTATGACGAGCGGTGCGGTGCCTGCGGCCGCTTCGCCTGCCGAGGCCGTGTCGGAGGTCCCGGACGAGCAGGCGCCCGCGGTGCCGCTGCCGGACCGCATGGACGTCCGGCCCCCTGAGCCGGTCCGGGCGCTGCTCGCGCTCGGATCCAACCTCGGGGACGGTAAGACGATCTTGCGTGCCGCCGTGGCGGAGCTGGACGCCGCCGCGGACGTCGAGGTCTTGGCCGTCGCGCCGCTGGCCCGCACCGGGGCGGTGGGTGGGCCGGAGCAGCCGGACTTCCTCAACACCGTCGTCCAGGTGCGCACCGCGCTCAGCCCGCGCCAGCTGCTTGCCCTCGCCCACGAGATCGAGCAGCGCCACGGGCGTGAACGCACGGTGGAGTGGGGACCGCGCACCCTGGACGTCGACATCATCGTCTACGACTCGCTCGTCGGCGCCGCGCAGGACCTGGAGATCCCCCACCCCCGGGCGCACGAGCGGGCTTTCGTGCTCCAGCCCTGGGTGCAGATCGAACCTGACGCGGTGCTGCCCGGACTCGGCGGCGGACCCGTCGACGCCCTGGCTGCCACGGCCCCGGACCGCGAGGGCGTGCGCTGGCTCGCGCTCGACTGGCTCAGCGATCCCGCACCGAGCGAGGGCGGTTCGGCCAGCTGATGCGCGTCACCCGGATCCGGAGCCTGATCCTGCTCGCGCTCGCCGTCACGGTGGTGGGCTGGGGGGCACTCGACCTGCTGGAGTCCCGGGGGATCCGGCTGAGCCCGGTGCACTGGATGGTCGCCGTGGTGCTGGTGCTGCTCAGCGCGGGAGTCCTGATCGCCGGCTGGGCGGTACGCCAGTACCAGCGGGGCAAGCGTCCCGGGCTGGACGGGGTGCGCGCTGCCCGCACATTCGTCTTGGCCAAGGCCGCTGCGGTCACGGGCGCTCTGCTGGCCGGGTGGTACGCGGCGCAGACGCTGACGGTTATCGGCGACCTGATGATCGAACCGCGGCGACACCGCGCGATCGCCGCCGCGGTGGCCGCGCTGCTTGCGCTCGGGCTGAGCGTCGTCGGCCTCGTGGTCGAGCGCTGGTGCCGGGTGCGCGGCGACGGGTCGGACGACAAGGACGACGGGGCGGGGGCCCTGGGCGTCGCCCAGCCCGAGCCCTCGGAGTGACCGTCGCGCCGTGTCCCGAGTGGGAGGATGGACCCATGACTGCTGAACCGGGCGCCAGCCCCTTTGATCCTGACGGCGTGCGCTGGGAGCGGGTCTCCCCACGGCTCGTCCCGGCGCGGTACGTGGCCTTGGCCCCGTGGTTCGTCGTGCCGATCGTCGGGCTCAGCGTGCTCGCTGCGCTCACGAGTCCCTGGGTCTGGGCTGCCGTCGTCGTGCTCGTGGTCCTCGCCGTCGTGGTTGCGGTGATCGTGCCGCGGCAGGCGCGCGCCATCGGGTACGTCGAGCGCGAGGACGACCTGCTGATCCGCAAGGGCGTGCTCTTCCGCTCCCTCGTGGTCGTCCCCTACGGGCGCATGCAGTACGTCGATGTCAGCGCTGGACCGCTGGCGCGTGGGTTTCGCATCGCCTCGGTGCAGCTGCACACAGCCTCCGCGGCGACGGACGCCTCAATCGACGGCCTCGAGCCGAGCGAGGCCGCACGGCTCAGGGACCGCCTCGCGTCGCGGGGCGAGGCGCGGCTGGCGGGCCTGTGAGCGACGGCCCTGTGCGTGACGGCCCTGCAAGCGACGGCACTGCGAGCGAACAGCCGCAACGCGCGCCGGAGCCCGACGACGGGCTCGTCTGGCGCCGGGTGCACCCGATCACCCCGGTGGTGCGCGGCTGGGGAGTCATTCTCGTCCTGCTGTTCATCTTCGGGCAGAACGTCCTTCCCGACCTTGTGGAGCACGGGGTCTCGGTGGGGTCCTACGGGCTGTGGATCGCGCTGGGCGTCGTCGTCATCCTCGCCGTCGTCGGCGGCTACTCGGCCCTCGCCTGGCGGATGACCCGCTATGCGATCGGACCGGAGTCGGTGCATCTGCGCAAGGGCATCCTCTTCCGCGAGCAGCGGCAGGCGCGCCTCGACCGGCTGCAGGCGATCGACGTGGTGCAGCCCGTGCTGGCCCGCATCTTCGGCCTGGCGGAACTGCGTCTGGAGGTCGCCGGCGGGGCGGACTCGGGTGTGAAGATCGGCTTCCTCAAGCTCGCCGACTCCGACGCGTTGCGCAACGAGCTGCTGGCCCGGGCAGCCGGGCTCGAGCTGGACGAGGATGCGCCGGTGCCGGCGGCGCCGGAACGCCGCGTCATCGAGGTGTCCCCAGGGATGCTGGTCGGGTCGCTGCTGCGCAGCGGGGCGCTGATCTGGTTCGTGCTCGTGCTGGCCGGCGTCGTCCTCGCCTCGGTTCTGGCAGGCTCCCTGGCGCCGCTGCTCTCGGTGGGGTTCGCGCTCCTCGGCTTTGGGGCGTATCTGGTGCAGCGGTTCGTCGGGGAGTTCAACTTCACCGGCGCCGTGTCGCCGGACGGGATCCGGCTGCGCCGCGGCCTGCTCGAGACCCGTTCGCAGACCATCCCGCCGGGACGGGTGCAGGCACTGCGGCTGACTCAGCCCCTGCTGTGGCGGCGCAAGGACTGGTGGCGCGTCACGGTCAACGTCGCTGGCTACGCACTCACCGAGGACAGCGCGCAGAGCTCGTCGGTTCTGCTGCCCGTCGGCGATCGCCGCGCGGCGCTGGACGCGACTTGGCTCGTGTTCCCCGATCTGGGGGTTGCGGACCCGGTGGGTGCGCTCGGTGAGGCCATGGACGGAGTCGATGGCTCGGAACGCTTCGTCGTCAGCCCGCGCTCGGCGCGCTGGCTGGACCCGATCAGCCGGCGGCGCAACGGCTATGCGGTCACAGGCCGCGGGCTGCTGATCCGGTCCGGGCGGCTTGTGCGCACGGTCGTGCTCGTACCGCACGAGCGCACCCAGTCCCTCGGGCTTGCCCAGGGCCCGGTGCAGCGCCGACTGGGGCTGACGAGCTTTGCACTGCACGTCACCCCCGGGCCGATCTCCCCTGTGGTCCCGCACCTTGCGGACGCCGAGGCGGCGCGGCTGCTTCGTGAGCAGGATGAACGGGCCCGAGTGGCGCGCAACGCCCAGGGCCCCGAGCAGTGGATGCGCCGGATCGAGGCCACGGACGTGCCAGATGCGCCGA